>CAZOYH010000009.1:0-26581 GCA_964583995.1 uncultured Methanobrevibacter sp. | reverse complement strand
TTTAATTCCATCAATTACTGGTGTAATAGAGGCCATTGCACCTGCCCTTAAGTAATCTCCATATGAAAATCCACCAGGAATAACAATACCATCATAGTCTGTTAGTTTTTCTTCACTCCACCAGATGTATTCTGGTGTAAGTCCAGCTAGTTCAATAGCTTTTGCAACATCCCTATCACAGTTGGTTCCTGGAAATCTTATTACTCCAATTTTCATTTTCCACACCTATTTTCCGCAAGCCATATTCTGTGGAATTACATTGATTTTATAATCATGAATTACAGGATTACAAAGTAATCTTTCACACATATCAACTACATTTTCTCTGATTACTTCTCTGTCTTCACCTTCCATTTGGAATTTGATAGTTTCTACTGTTTTAACATTTTGAACAGAATATCCAAGTAAATCAAGAGACCTTTCAATTGTAGTAGCTTCAGGATTTAACATACCTGTTTTAAGTGAAATTTTAACTTCAATATCAAATAACATCTAAATCACCTTTTCATCATCTGGAATAACTCTATTATATACTTCTATATAAGCATCCATGACTTCATTGTCTTTTCCTTTTCTAAATAATTCTTTATCTAACATTTCAAGGGTTTCAGCATCCCATAATCGGCATCCATCCGGTGAAATTTCATCGCCTAAAAGAATATTTCCACCCTTGTCTTTACCGAATTCAACTTTAAAGTCAACTAAAATAATTCCCGCATCATTAAAGAATTCAGTTAAGATTTCATTGATTTTTAAAGCTTTTTCTGTTAGAATGTCAATTTCTTCTTGAGTTGCTATTCCTAAAGCTTTGATAAGAGAATCATTTAACATTGGATCATGATATTCATCATCTTTAAAATCCATTTGTACAATTGGAGGTTCTAATTTAGTGCCCTCATTAATTGGATATTTTCTAACTAAGCTTCCTGTTGCAATGTTTCTAACAATTACTTCAATAGGAATCATTTCAAGTTTTTTTGCAATCATAACATTAGGTTCTGGTAGACCAATGAACTGAGTTTCAACACCATTTTCTTCCAATACTTTAAATATTTTAGAAGAAATAACTGCATTGTAAGCTCCTTTGTTGTCCATTACTTCTTTTCTCTCACCATCACCAGCAGTCATATCATCTCTAAATTCAATGATGACTTTATCATCATCAGTTGAATTATAAACACTTTTTACTTTACCAGAATTAATTAACTCTTTTTTGTCCATGATATCAACAAAATTATAAATTATTATAATATATTTTTTAATTGAAATATTATATAAAATTAGTCTATGCAAAGTGCACTTTCAAAACTTAACGATTTTTAGAAAATCACTGCGTACACCCACCACAAAATGTATCTACATAAAATTCAAATCTTATAAAAATTCCATTTTAAAATCTAAATAATTTTGATTTTATTAGAGAAAAATATAAATAAATTACACATTATCAAATAAAAAAAGAATTTATGAAAATTAACAAGACTTACAATGATCAGTACTTAAAAAAAGCAAAGTAAGATATGCTATAAACATAGAAGAAGTATTTTAATCAAATATACAATAAAAAAAGTATTGACTAATGAAAACAAAATTACAATTAACTATGTAATAACATTAATAATTGATTTAAATATTATATTGAATAATATATATATGTGGTAAAATGAGTTTATTTACAGAACAATTTTCTGCAGTGTTGCATAAAATTATAGAAATAATATATTTCTTAAAAACTGAAATTAATATTTTTATTGAAAAACCCAAAAACAATGGTTTAATATTCGATGATCAATCAATTCCAGATAAAATTAAATTCCGTGCATTTTATGTTGGATCATGCAGATATATGGATTTATTTCCAAAGCACTTTCCTGCAAGGTTACATACAACTAAAGAAATAATAAATTTTTTAAATAATTATAATAAAATTGATTTAAATATGGATAATGTGAATTATATATTTGGTGATTTGTTAGATCCTAGTGTAAAAAAAGATTCAATTACCTACTGCAATAATGCAAATCATATTTTTGATTCTGTTACAACTATCTTTCTTGAAATAACATCTAGAAAATATATTCTTAATAATGGAATTGTCTATAATAATTTTTATTATAATAAAAAAAATGATAAAACATATAAATATATTTCCGATGATGAATTGTTTAGTGATTTACTTCACATTAAGTATCTATTAAGAAATTTATTTGAGATAGAATCCATAGTTGTTATACCTCACATTGACCTTTTATTGGATAATGGTGAGAAAATTGCTGCAAGAGATAATTTAAAACTATCTTTAGAGAAAATATGTAAAAGTTTAAAAATTGAATTTTTAGATATTAACAATGCATTCCCAGAAGATAGTTACTTTAAAGATATAGCTCCCGATTCTTTACATTACTCAGAAAATGGAAATTCAATAATATTCAAATACATGAATGATTATCTAGATAAGCTCATTAAATAAATATAATTCTTCAAGTATTCTATCTCTTTAAAATTAGACAATTTCAATTCATTTCCAAAATACTATTATATGAAATTGCATCAAATTACATGTGAAAATGTAATGATAATAGCACTATATCAATACTAATCTTAAGTTTTTCCAAAACATCCTCACAAACTATTCCAACCGTTTCCATAATTACACACATGAGATTATAATACTAAATTACTTATTTTTATAAATCACCCTTAGAATTAAAATTAAATTATTTTATCGCAATTACATTCAAACTCATTAGTCTACCATTTTCAAAATCCATATGTGGAATATATGCTCTACTAAAATCATCATAACCTTTTGGCAAAAATTCTTTCCAATCATAAGTTTTGACATCTGAAAAACCAACACTTTTTAGCAGTTTAGATAATCTTTTAAAGTCATAAGTTTGATAATGAAAATTATATTCATAATCTTGTCCCCCATACAAAAGCCCCATAATATTTTCAAGATTTTTAGAGAATAAATATTCCTCCACTATTGCTTCAAAATTCGGAACTGCAATTCTCAAAATGCCTCCCTTTTTAATAATTCTATACCATTCTTTTAAAATATTTTTATTCTGCATATCTTCGCGAGTAAAGTGTTCAAGAATATGGCATGCATAAACTTCATCAATAGAATTATCTTCGAACATTGAAAGATTACTTAAATCATCAGTAACATAATCAACATGAGGAAATTTTCTAGCATCAATATGCTTATACCCTTTTAAATATTTATCACCACATCCAACATGAATCTTCATAATATCACACCCAATTCAATTTTGTAAATTACAATAACTATTCACAATATAAAATTAATGATATTTATTTATTAGTTAAATTATCCAAATACCAATTATACGTGATTTTTAAACCTTCTTCTAGAGTATATTTCGGAGCCCATCCTAAATCTTTTAAATAATCAACATTTAATAATTTTCTATACATCCCATCAGGTTTTGATGTATTAAAAAATAACTCCCCCTCATAACCTACAACTTTTTTTATAACTCCACATATTTGTTTAATTGTTAAATCTTCTCCAGTCCCAACATTAATAAATGACTTCCCTTTATAATTTTCAAATGCAAAAAGAGTTGCATCAGCCATATCTTCAACAAAAAGTAACTCACGATATGGTTTTCCAGTACCCCAAATTTCAACATTAGGCTTATTATTTACTTTAGCTTCATGCATTTTTCTAATAATTGCTGGAACAAGATGGGATGTTTCTAAATCAAAATTATCATTAATTCCATACAAATTTGTAGGCATTACACCAATATAATTTGTTCCATATTGTTCATTAAAATATTGGCATGCTTTTAAACCAACAATTTTAGCTAAGGCATAACCTTCATTAGTGGGTTCTAATGGACCCGTTAATAAATATTCTTCTTTAATAGGTTGTTCAGATTCTTTAGGATAAATACATGAACTACCTAAAAACATTAAATCAGTTACATCATTATTAAATGCTGCATTAATCACATTATATTCAATACCTATATTTTCCATAAGAAATGAGGATTGATTATTCATATTTGCATTAATTCCACCGACTTTTGCAGCTGCTAAAAATACAACATCAGGTTTTTCATTTTTAAAGAATTCATTAACAGAAGATTGATTTGTTAAATCTAATTCAGAATGTGATTTCAACAATAAATTATTATAACCTTTCTTTTTTAATAAACGACATATTGCAGAACCAACCATTCCATTATGTCCAGCAACATAAATCTTACTATCCGAATCTAACATAAACTAACCTCTTTTATAACTTTCCACACTAATCAATTTCAAATCCTCTTGAACCATTTCTTTAACTAATGATTTAAATGGAGTCTTAGTTGGGTTCCACCCTAATTTTTTTGTAGCTTTAGTTGGATCTCCCAATAATTGTTCAACTTCAGTGGGTCTGAAATATTTTGGATCAACTTCTATTAAAACATGATTAGATTCAACATCTATTCCTTTTTCATTAATCCCTTCACCTTCCCAACGAAGATTAATTCCAACTTCTTTAAAAGCTAATTCACAAAATTCTCTAACAGTATGCATTTCACCAGTAGCTATTACAAAATCTTCAGGTTCATCATTTTGTAATATTAACCACATACATTCAACATAGTCTTTTGCATGGCCCCAATCCCGTTTAGCATTAAGATTACCCAAATAAAGCTTTTTTTGCTTGCCCAATTTTATTCTAGCTGCTGCAAGAGTTATTTTACGCGTTACAAATGTTTCACCACGCCTAGGAGATTCATGGTTAAAAAGAATACCATTTGATGCAAAAATATTATATGCTTCCCTATAATTTTTTGTAATCCAAAAACCATATAACTTTGCAACACCATAAGGACTTCTCGGATAAAACGGAGTTTCTTCATTTTGTGGAACTTCTTGGACTAAACCATAAAGTTCAGATGTTGATGCTTGATAAATTTTTGTATCCAAACCTAATAAACGAACTGCTTCAAGAATACGCAATGTACCCACTGCATCAACATTCGCAGTATATTCTGGAATTTCAAATGAAACTTTCACATGAGATTGTGCTGCTAAATTATAAATTTCATCAGGCTTAATTTTTTGAATTAAAGATATTACATTTGTTGAATCAGTAAGATCACCATAATGTAAATAAAACTTTCGTTCATTGTGCATATCTTCAATAAATTCATCAATATATAAATGTTCAATTCTACCAGTGTTAAATGAAGAACTACGTCTCATTACCCCGTGAACTTCATAACCTTTATTTAATAAAAATTCTGCAAGATAAGAACCATCTTGCCCAGTAACTCCAGTTATCAATGCTTTTTTCATTATATCCTCCTAAATTTCTATTTCTTTTATTTCAAATGATTTGATTATAACATAATCTTCTTCACTTTCAAATGGGTAACCTGGTTTAATTTTTATCCCATCAATAATAGCATTTTCTGGTAAGATTATATATTGATTAAAATTATCCTCCTCATAATAATAAACATGGAAAAAATCATATTTATCTGAGTCTTTTGTTTTAAAAAATACTCTAAAAACATTATAACAACTAGATTCCAATGAAATCTTAATAATTAATCGTTTATATGATTTATTCCCATAATCTTTTAAACGAATGAATGAATTCGCTTTTATATTCGATATTTTATATTCATTTTGAAACTTTTCAAATTTTAAATTCTTAAATGAAAAATCATCATCATTGAGTTGATAAATTAAATTATTTGAATTATTAAATAACCCTTCATTATTATTAATTACTTTAATTACTTCCCGATTATCGATTGTTTCAACACCCATTACTAGTCTACTTTGAGTCCAAGGCGTAGGAGTGATAATAAGTTTATTTTCATTTTCGCCAAGAAATGCAGCCCACCAACTAAGAGTACTATTTGCTATAATAAAGTGTTTACAAGAAGACATGATTTTAAGTAATTCACCATTACCCCTTGCAATTAATTCCAGGTTCTCTTGAAAATCAACAAACTCATGGGGGAAATCCATTTTTATAATCTTTTTAGCTCCTTCAATATCATCCGAAAAAATAAAAAATTTAGGATTATTTACTTTTGAAGCAATTATATTAATTGACTTTTCATAATATTCTTTACTGCAAAGCCCATATTCTAAAATTCCAGTATAATCCCCATGTCTCACATGTAAACAAATTGAATCATATTTTTCCATTTCATCAACAATTTTTTGAGATTCAATAGTTAGTGGCAACATATACTGTAAATCATCATGTATTAAATTATTATATCTAGAAAAAAATCTTTCAGATATATAAAATCTATTTTTTGAATCATGATTAAACTGAAATACGCCATCAATATATGCGGGAGTCATAATATTTTTTAAAGTTCTGGTTTTTTGAACATTTCTTGAATTAATACTAAATATATGAGGTTCCCTATAATAAAAATTAACTTTACGACTAATATAATAATATAAAAAATATTGAAAAAAATCAACTACAAACACGAGAATTTTAGATATGAAATTTGGTTTAATACTTACTGCAGAATTTCTAAAGTCTTCACTAAAATCCAACAAACGTACAAAAAGTGAATAATTATTAATTACACAATAATTTCCAACAATCCCTTTGATATTATAAGAATGCAACCCATAAATTCCATGTCTAGGAGAATTAAGATTAAAATCAGAAATATCTATGAATAATTCCTCATTTAAATCCTTTGAAAGAGACCTCCCAAGAGCATATTTAAATAATTGGTTTCCCAAACCACCACCTAAACTAATTATTATCATTTTTTCCACCCATATTACAATACAAAGAATTCAACGACAATAATAATCAACAACCCTTTTAGTATCATCCAAATAAGGTGTTGAAACCTCATGCAAAACGGTATTTTCACTTGCAACAATAGAATGCACAATTTTCGGTTCTATCCTTATAGAATCATTTTTACCAAAATATTCCTTCCTATCTTCAAATTCAATATAACCTGCACCTGATAAAATATACATTGTTTCATCTTTATTTTCATGGTAGTGGAAAGAAGTCCTAAAACCTTCTTTTATATATAATTCTTTTGTAAGATATTTTTCTGTGTGAATTAAAACTTTTTCATAACCCCAAGGTTTATCTGTTTTATTTTCATATTCTTTTTTAACAGATTCTAATTCCTTTGATGTATCAACTGCTATCCAATAGAGATTATTTTCCTTATAAAAACCTAAATTATTTTCTTTTGCTAATTTTGGGAATAAAGTTTTCTCAATGTCCCCTGTTTTAAATTCACCAAAATCAAGTTTACCTTTAATAAAATAAATTCCTCCATTAATATAATAATCTTCAAGAATCGGTTTTTCTTTAAATGAAGTAATTTTATCCCCATTCAACTCCACAATACCATAAGGAGACTGAAGTTGAGTTACAAACATTGTAAGAGGTAATGCTGATTTTTCACCATATTCAATCATTCTTTTTAAATTAAAATCTGAAACAATGTCACCATTTCTAATTACAAATTGACATCCATCATCCTTAATAGCTTCCATTCCTAAGCGAATTGCATTTAAAGTTCCTAAGGGTTCATCCTCTATAATATAATGAATATCCATTCCATTATACTCAGTCCCATACCTTTCTTCAATTTTTTCATGTAAAAATCCTGCTAATAAATAAATATCAGTTACACCAGCATTTTTAAAATCGAATAATTGCTTATCCAAAATTGAATAATTATCTTTTATTTCAACAAGAGGTTTAGGCACAGTTTCAGTTACTGGCCTTAATCTTTTTCCAAAACCTCCACATAATATCATCCCAATAGTTTTCAAAATAATCACCAACTAATAAAAAAAAAAACAAATAATAATTTATTTTTTATCCTATAAAAATATTTGGAAACCCAAATTTTTGGAATATTTTAAGTTTATTATTTACTCATAAATCATATAAATCTATAAAATTCATGTAATCTATAAAAATAATCTATATATTTTTAAAATTAACTTACTTTTCCTCATTTTAAATAATATGTTAAAATATATAACACTTAATTTGAATTTTCTTTTTTTAATTAAATAGTTTAAAATATCTGCTAAAAAACCTAAAGATTCATCAAATGAAATTCTATTCTCAAACTTCTCTAATTTATCTAAAAATAAATATAAATCTTGTTTTTTACAATTTTTAATAACATTAGACATATATAATGAAGAAATTAACATATTAATCCTCGGTTGTAATATTTTTGGTAAATCAACCGATTTATTTTCATATATCCCCTCAATACATTCACACAACCTAATTAAATAATTTAAATCATCTATAGATATTGAATCGGAAATTGATCCTAAATGTTGATGTTTTATATAACCCCAAAAATCATCAATATAAACTAAATTTTTGGCATGAACAAATAATTTTCGTAAAAATATTTCATCTTCACCATTATAAATTGATGGAAATTCAATATTATAATCAGTCAAAATACTTTTTTTAAATATTTTATTCCAAACCACTAATTCATTAAAATAAATTAAATAATCAGAGTTAATTATAGTTTTATTATCTATTTTTTCACCAATATTTATCTTATTAATCACCGGATAAGAATTAATTTCATCTTTGTAAATATAATTACAAGCCACTATGTCCCATCCTTGTGAAATTTCATTAAAAAACTTTTGACAAATATTAAGTTCATATTCGTCATCAGCATCTAAAAACATGATAAAATCAGAAGAAGCAGCACGAATTCCTTTATTTCTACTTACACCTGGCCCTTGATTAATATTATTAAAAATAGGAACAACATTAACATATCTAGCATAACTATTGATAATTCTTCGAGTATTATCTTGTGATGCATCATCGACTAAAATCAATTCAATATTCTCAAATCCAAATGTTTGATTAATAACTGAATTAATACATCTCTCCAAATTTAATTCAGCATTATAACAAGGGACAATAATACTAATTTTAAAATTTTGCACATTATCTACAATCATTTAGAATTCTCTTTAATTTAAATAAAAAAAACTTTATTATTAATAATGAATATTCTGTTATTTAATTTTTTTGATAAAAAAATCCTAAAATTAAGATTTTTTGACTCCTAAAAATAATAATCTAAATACAGATATTTATAGTTTAGATTAATTAAATGATTCAATAACTATTACACAATAATCATTAAACAAATTAAAAAACAAAACTAGAGAATGAATAATATCAAAAAATATTCAAAAATACGCTCATGCCATTATCCAAAGATTATCTTTTCAGTAAAACAATATTAACTCTTTAGAGTTTCATATAATTTTTCAATAATTTCTTTATCAATTTTTTCATCAAATTTCCTTGCAAACATACACTCAGAATTAATTAATTCATTAAAATCCGTAATTCTAAAAACATATGGATGGCCCCTATCCCAATCTACATGCCTCATAGCATCAACAAATGTGCTTTGAGAATAATGTTTATATAAATTTTCTTTAAATTTTGAATTATAAACTGCAGTATGTAAAAATAATTCATCCCCACTAATAGTGTATTTATAATTTTTAAGTATATCCTCCTTTTTTTCTAATATATAACAAGATAAATCATGAGTAATACTGAACCAGTTTAATCCCCCTCGAATCTTATCCTTATCCCTATTTCTGTTTATATTAAATAATTTCTGCAAATATACGGCCAACCTATTAATTATTTTTGCAACAATTGATGTTCGCCTATATCTTGTAAAAATATTATATCTATTAACTGAATCCAATCGAAAATTACTTGCCTCATCTTCAAAATGAATATATTCCTCACTAGCATTATCAAAAAAATAAAAAATTTCATCTATTTTTTTTATGGGTAAATCTGCACCAGAAATTAAATGTAAATATTTATATTTATCTGATTTTAAAGCTTTTTCTATTAAAAACAATTCACATTCTACTTGTGACACATCCGCCCATCGAACATCTATTTTTTTATAAATAAACATTTGAGACTTTTCAATCTTTATTTTTCTAATATCTTCAATTTCGATATCTGATTTTTTATCTATATGTATAAATAAGTCAAAATAATCATAGTCCAATAATTTTACTAATTTTTCTACAGTCCAAAGATTATTATGTATCATAATTAGTATTGCTTGCTTATTTTTCATGTTAACTGCCCCATATCAAAATATTAATAATTTACCCAATATAAACTTCAATTAACTGAATTAACTTATTTATTATAATTAATTTAAATAATATTAATAGTTACTATTATACTTATTATAAATAAACTTTTTAGTATTATATATAATCTATTTTTTAATGTTTTTTAATACAATAAAATTCATCAGAATAATTTAGACGAATGATAGCCAATTAATAGATAAATTATCCTCTTATTCAAATCAATCCATTATAAAAATATAATTAATTATTAATAAATTTTCTATAATATTTCGTTACAAACATTGATTGTTTAGCAAAATAAGCTAATTTTAACAGAATGAGAGTTAAATAGAACATTTTTTCAAGAATTAATCTGTTTAAAAAATTTATTATGAAATTTCCCGCATAACCCTTAAATGAAATTTTATTCTCAAAATCGTACAATAATCTCAAACTTTCTAATATTTCATTATAATTTTTAAGATTTGGAATTTCTGAAATAGTTGAAACAATTGTTAACTCAAATATAGTATTAATAAATAATTCTTCATCTCCTTCAATCTTATCAATTATTAATTCATAAATATAGTTATGAGCATTTAACTTTTCTTTAATATTTTTCATATTTATGTTCATTATTAATGAATCTTGACGTATATGTTTATGATAACCATGATAATGTTTTAGCCATACCCTATTTTTAATATTAACTAAATATTCCATGCAAAAAACAAAATCTTCACCAACTGTTTCATAAAATTGAATATTATTCTTAACAATTATCTCTCTTTTAAATATTTTATTCCATATGACAACATTATCAAAAATAAGAAGCAAATTATCATTATAAGTAATGTAATCTGTGCCAATAATTGAATTTTCATTGTAAAAATTAAAGGTAATTTCTTTTTTAAAAATAGAATCATCATCATAATAAGGGCAAGAAACCAGATCAGCATTTGTACTTACAATAGTATTATAAAGGACTTCGCACAAATCTTCATAATATTCATCATCATTATCCATAAACATTATAAACTCACCAGATGATTTTTTAATACCTTCATTACGAGGAACAGATGGAGAACCGGTGTTTTTTTCTAGGAATATTGGAATTATATTAACATATTTGTCTGCAAATTTTTGAATAATTTTTCTAGAATTATCAGTGGATTTATCATCAATCAATATAAGTTCAATATTTTCAAACCCTAATGTTTGTTTTAGTACGGAGTTGATAGCTCTTTCCAAATATTCTTCAGCATTATAAACTGGAATTATTACACTTATTTTATACATTTTTCACCATAATTTATATTTACAATATTTTTCATTTCAATAATTATTTGAAATCAACAATGAAACCTTTCTTATTAATTTTCTCATTAAATGATTATCATAAATCCTACCCAGCAAATTTGAAATAAAAATTGCGATTTTAAAGTGTTTATTAATTATGAAAAAATTCAGAAAATTAAAATAGATTATATCAAATTGTTTTACTTGAAGATTTATCTCTAAATCATAAATTTCATTGAAAAACTTTCTACGAATATCATTAGATATTGATGGCATCAAAGTATAAACTTGATAAATTAACACCTTAAGCTCATCATAAATAATAGCTAAATTATTTTCACAACCATAAGATTCTAATAATTCATAAAACAAATATACTGCTTTCATTCTAGATTTAAATCTCTTTTCATCCCTAATATTTGTAATTGATTGTTTTTCTTCATTATCTCTTAACTTATTATAATACCCATAATACTCTATGAACATTATTTTTTTTGCATTAAATATTGCCTCTAAATTAAAATAACTATCTTCACCTAATTCTGAGGTGCATTCAAGATTATTATTAATTATAAATTCTTTATTGTAAATACCTGCACACATTCCCGGCCTATAATATTTATGATAATTTTTTATATTGTCATCATCATCAAAAATAAATTCTTTAGTTTCTTTTAAAAAAGGATGAGACGTTTTTGATAATTTATCACCTGCCACAAATGTCCAATGAGAATAAACAAAATCGGAATTACTACTTAAAATATTATCATAGAATACTTCACATGCATCATATTCATATTCATCATCAGGATCCATAAACATCAAATAATTAGAAGTTGCATATTTTATTCCAACATTTCGTGGAATTCCCGCACCACCATTGTTTTTATCTAAAAAAATTCCTTTACAATTATCATAAGTATTTTCATAATGTTTAATTAACTCTTTAGTGGAATCTGTTGAGCAATCATCAACAATTATCACTTCAATATTTTCAAAACCAATAGTTTGATTGATTAAAGAATCCATTGCTTGGCCTAAACAATCATCAACATTAAATGCTGGAAGTATCATGGTTAATTTATACATTTTATCACCTAACTATAATTCCAAATACGAAATAATGAAAATATTAATAAATAATTATGATTTTATCATAATATCATTATATTATTATTTTTTATTAATCAAGTATTTTAAAACTTTCTTTGTTTTAAACTATTGGCATTTTTTACCAACTTCAGTTTATTTAAAATAATTTTTTCTAATTCATATTTGCTATGAATAATCTATATTTACAATTATAGATTTGATAAATATATTTTTAAATTAATAAATAATCAAACTAATTTTAAAGAAATAATAATTTTTATATAATTTTTAAAAATATTATATTTATAGACACATATAATAATATTAAAGTTTAAATAATTGTAATTATACAAAATTAAAAATGAGAGTTGGTAACTATTAACATTTTATTATCTTCAGATGACAATTATGCTCCTCTAACAGGAGTATTAATCCAATCACTACTTAACCACAATGTAAATGACTTTGAAAAGATTTCAATTTACATATTGGATGGTGGAATTGCAAAAGCAAACAAATCAAAAATTGATTCAATTTGCCAATCATTCAAAAATATAACTTTAAATTTCATCAAATATGACAACATCGAAGATATGGTTGGAATTGACATGAAAATGTCCGTTTCTTTTACATCTTATGCAAGATTATTCACAGAATCATTACTTCCAAAAGATATTGAAAAGATTTTATATTTGGATGTAGATGCAGTTGTTAACGGTTCGTTGAAAAAAATGTATGAAACAAACATTGATGATTATTATATTGCTGCTGTTGAGGATATGGGTCCTGAATACATTAATAATTTCCTAAATTTGCCTGGAGGAACAACCCATTATAATGCGGGGCTTTTGTTGATTAATCTCAAAAAATGGAGAGAAGAAAACTTAGAAAAAAAATTTATCGACTGCATTAAACAATTCAATGGTCAAGTCTATCACAACGATCAAGGAGTTATAAATATTGTGTGTAAAGATAAAATCTTAAAACTCCCTCCAGAATATAACATCCATTCCCCTTTCTTTGAAGTTGGATATGATAAAATTTTGAAGTTTTATGGAGTTTCACAATACTATACCAAAGAAATAACTGAAAATGCAATTGAAAATCCCATTTTCATTCACTTTGTCCAATTTGTTTATGGTAGACCCTGGTTTAACAATGCTAAAAATCATCCATTAAGAGAAATATTTGATTATTATGTAAATCAAACCCCATTTAAAGATTATGTTTATACTGATGATAATCGTGGATTTTTTGGTAAATTTTTATCTTTTTCCTATAAGATTTTCCCATTTTCATTTGTCTGCTGGATGTTTAGCGTTTATAGAAAATTATTGATAAAGAAAAATTTCGGGTGAATAAATGACCACAACAAATCAAAAGTTTTTAAGTATTGCGAAATCAGTATTTTTCAGATTAGAAGAGTATGATTTTACCAAAAAATTTTTAATTTACTCTTTAATCACCAGAAAGCAAAACTGGAAAAATAAAAATTTAATTAAAACTTTAACAAGTTCAATTCCAAATTTCAAAAATTTCTACACACCTAGCTTAAAGAAATCCAAAGGCGAACAGATTAAGGATTTATTCGAAAAGTTAGAAATAACTATTCCAAAGGATAATTTTATTTTTTCAATTGATGAGTTTAAAACAGTCAATTACAAACACAGGATTGCAGATAATTTATCAATTGACTATTCAAAAGTTTTGAATTCCTCCTTAAATGAATTAAAAAGTTATTACAGATATTCAGATGAGTACAACCTAAACCAAATCCACACTATTGAGGCAATAGAACTCCTAATTGACAGAACAATTGACGAACTTAAATCATCAAATAGGTCAGAATATATTCAATATTTTGAAAACATCAAAACAAAAAAAGCCCAAACCTTTAAAGAGGCATTGCAGAGAATTTTATTTTTCAATCAACTTTTATGGCAGACCGGTCACAACCTAAACGGTTTTGGAAGGCTGGACTTTGTTTTAGATGAAATCTATAAAAAAGATAATATAACCAAAGAGAAAGCCTTAAAGTTAATTAAAGAATTTTTAATTTCAGCACATTCCTATTATGAATACAAAAGTAATTCATTAATTGGGGATACAGGACAAATCATTGTTCTAGGCGGTTTAGATGAAAACAATAATTATTTTACCAATGATTTGACCTACCTATTCCTGCAAGCGGTAAAAGAACTAAACCAACCAGACCCAAAATTAATCTTAAGATATTCAAAAGACATTCCAAGAGATATAATGGAATTGTCAATCGAAACTATGGCGACAGGAGTTGGATCACCTCTAATTTCAAATGATGAAATAGTCATTCCAAACTTGATAAAATTTGGTTATAAAAAAGAGGATGCACATAACTATGTTGTTTCTGCCTGTTGGGAACCTGCTCCAGTAGGTAAAGGATTGGAACTTAATAACATTGACAGTATCGTTTTTATTGAACCATTAAATGAATTGCTCGACAAAGAAGATTTAGATTCTTTTAGTAATTTCGATTCATTTTTAGAAGAATATAAAAAATACTTATCAAAATACCTTAATGATTTATTAGATGAAATTAATGCTCAAAACTGGGAAAGTGACCCATTATTATCCTTATTCATTGATAATTGCAACAAAAACGCAAAAGATTTCTCACAAGGTGGTGCAATCTACAACAATTATGGTTTAACCACAGTTTCACTTTCAAATACTATAAACAGCTTATTTAATGTTAAAAAATTAGTTTTTGATGATGGAAAATATTCCTTAAGTGAACTGAATAGCTTTAGAAAAAATAACTTTAATGATGATGACATTTTAAATGAATTAAAAAATCAGTCTAAATTTGGCCAGGACAATGCAGATATTATAAATTTAACAGATGAAATTACAAAATGCACAAATGATGTTTTCGCATCAAAAACCAACAGATTTGGAGATAAGTTTAAATTCGGCCTTAGCGCCCCATCATACATTTCAAAATCTCCAAATGTTAAAGCATCACTTGACGGGAGACGTGACTTTGAACCATTTAACGTGCATATTTCAAACGAAGACAACAAAGACTACACTGAGCTTATGAGATTCGCATCAAAACTTGACTATTCAGACCACCGTTTCAACGGCAATGTGGTTGACTTTATGGTTTCACCTGATTTCATCACTAAAAACTTTGACAAGTTCTGTGATTTTATCCAAATGAGCTTAAATTTAGGTGTTTTTCAAATGCAGCTAAACGTGGTTGACAGCAAAACCCTAATCAATGCTCAAAACAATCCTGACAAATATCCAAATCTGATAGTTCGTGTCTGGGGATTTTCATCATACTTTAGAGATCTTCCAAAAGAATATCAGGACGTATTAATTAAAAGAGCATTAGAAAATGAAAGTAAAAATAACTGACATACAACACTTCTCACTTCATGATGGACCGGGAATCAGAACAACCGTATTTTTAAAAGGCTGCACCCTAAAATGCCCGTGGTGTGCAAATCCTGAATGCATGTCTAGTGAACTTACAAATGAATTCGGATATGAAATTAGTTTGGATGAATTGGAAAAAGAAATTTTAAAAGATGAAGGATTTTATAAAACCGGCGGTGGAGTAACCTTTTCTGGCGGTGAACCTCTACTTCAAATTCAAAAATTAGAACCTTTGTTAAAGTCTTTAAAAGAAAAAGATGTTAATATTTGTTTTGAAACTGCACTCTTTGTTCCAGAAAAATATTTAGAATTAACCAAAAACTATGTTGATGAATTTATTGTTGATATCAAAATTTTAGAAAAAGATTTGTGTGAAAATCTTTTAGGTGGAAATGTTAATCAATACTTAAATAATTTAAAATTACTTGATTTAAAAATTACCACTTTCAGAATACCAATTTGTGAATATACATTAAGAAAAGATAACTTAAACTTAATTTTGAATTTATTAAATGATTTTCGACCCAAAAAATTAGAGATTTTTAAAATTCACAATTTAGCAAAAAGGAAATATGAACTATTGGATAAAGAGTTTTACTATAAAGAAGTTTCTGACACTGAAGTTAAAGATTTTTATGACAATTTAAAAGAAATTCCCATTAATGTTGAGATTATTGAAATTTAACATGCACTAGTTTTAAGTACCAATAACTTTTCTAAGGTGGGGAACTTTATTTAGACTATATATTATCAACCATGAAACTAAAAAAACAGCCATGAAAATCATTGGGAACATCAATAATGATTGATGAGGATACAATAATAAAAATGGACGTACAACCATAATATGAACAAAATACATCCCATAGCTACAAATACTAATTGAAATAATTAATTTACCAAATAAAGTATCCTTAAGAGAGTTTAAATTATCAGAATATTTAATAAATAAGAATACTCCTGATGCAAGAGCAATTGCAGTTAAATCAGATGCTATTGATGTAAAACCTGGAACATAATTGATATAATTTGCATATACATTGGCAATTAATGTCATTGCAAAAATTAAAAATCCAATAATAGACACATTTGAATTATCTAATTTAAATTCAAAATTATCTAAGAAATATCCTAAAACCACAATTCCAAACCAGCCATTAAATAAACTCAAATCAAAAGCTCCAACAGGATATAAATTAAATCCTGCCAAAATAGTAGTGAAAAGCCAAAATACTAAATAATATTCGGCAGCTTTAATACCATATCTTTTAATAAAAGTATTAAAAATTGGAATAAACAGATACATTCCCATTAAAACCCAAATAAACCACGTAAATTGTCCAACTCCAAGAAACATGTCTAAAAGATAAGTTGTACCATTTAGATAATAAACTCCAATTAAAATGAAAGTGATCCAAAAAAGAAATGGATAAAGAATTCTTGTAAATCTTTTTTTTAAAAAAGAACCTAATTCATAATCTCTATTTAAAAGCAATGCCCCAGAAAGCATGAAAAAAAGAGGAACACCAATTTTAGACAGGTCCCATAAAGCATTAGAGATGATAAAATTAATTTGTGTGGTAGGTATATCCCCATAATTATAAAAAGGAGAAGTATGAACTAAAATCACGAAAAAAATAGCTAATACCCTTAAAAAATCATAATAAAAAACTCGCTCTTTGGTTTTCATAATTTCCCCATACAGTTTATAGTTTTATTTTTTGAAATTGTATTTAATAAAATTTACCAATAAAATAATAAATACTTACCAAAATATAATTATATAAGTAAATTTAACAAAAGGATTTAAAAATGTCAAATAGTGCACCAAAAATTTTTCTAAGTTCAACAAGTAAAGATTTACCCGATGAAAGAAATGTTGCAGATGATGCAATTTCTAGAAATTATTTTTGCATTAATATGGAAAAATGGGGAGGTTCAGCTTATCCTCCAAAAGATAAAATCGTAGAAGAATTAAGAGAAGCTGCAGCAGTTGTTTTAATTTTAGGTTTCAAATATGGATCAATTATTGATGATGAAGAAATATCTTATACTGAATTTGAATTTAATTATGCAAAAGAACATGGAATTGACATTTATGCATTTATCAAAGAGGATGAAAATAGAACTGAAAAATCTGATGAAACTGAAGAAGAAAGAAAAAATAAATTTAAAAATTTCAAAGAAAATGTTCAAGATGGACGAACTGTTGTGTTTTTCTCAGATCTCCAGAAATTAGAAACAGAAATTATAAACACACTAAATAAAAATGATGACAAGATACAGAAAAATAAATATTTTACTGATAAATCTTTTGAAAACAACTTAAATGGTTCAATAGCTGATTTAGGTCCCAGATATAATGCTAAGATTAATGTTGATTTAGAATTAGATTTTTTTAATGTTATGGTAAAAAATAAAATTTTTAAAGAAAATTTTACCAAAGAATTCATTTCTTATTATTGTGAATTAAAAAGATTAAAAATTCCTTCAAACTATCAAAAAACATTTCAAAATCTCTTAGAAAAATTAAAAAATGAATATGACATTATATTTAAAGATATTAACTATGATTTTAGTAATTTGTATGGATTAATAAAAAATATGGAAAAGATTTTAGTTGAAATATCAGAAATATTTGATGAAAATAGTGATAGAAGACATGAACTTGATGTTATAATTTCACAAACCAGAGCCCACCTGGATATCCTTCTTGGATATGGTTATAAATTACTTAAAAATCCCATTCTTATTGTGACTGGTGAAGCCGGATGCGGTAAATCTCATTTATTAGCAGACTTAGCGTGCAAGAGAATGAAAAATGATGAAATTAGTCTTTTATTATTAGGAAATCATTTTAATTCAAACGAAAATATTGGGAAACAAATTATTAATGAATTAGAAATAGATTTCGAATTAACATCTCAAGAATTTTTAGAAAAATTAAATGAAAAAGCCAAATATCAAAAGTCTAGAATTTTAATAATTATAGATGCTTTAAATGAATGTGAAAATACTCGATTATGGGAAAAACGTTTGAATAGATTCATAAATGAAATAAAAAAATATAAATGGTTAGGATTGATTGTATCAATTAGAAATACTTACATTGACTTAATTCCAGAAAATATTATTAAAGAAAATAACAACTACGCTCATAAACTCATGTCCCATCAGACTTTTGAATTGATAAAAACATTATGTGAAGAACACAAAATTAATTATCCTGCATTTCCACCTATAAGTCCAATATTTTCTAATCCATTATTTTTAAAACTATTATTCAAAAATATTGAAAAAACAAATACAAATACCATACCTCAAACCTCACTTCATTTTTCAACTGTTATCAGCACATATCTCAATAATATTGAAAAAATTATTCAAAAAAAATATCCCATACCTCCAGGATTCAATATAACAAAAATGTTTGTCGAAAAAGTAATTAAATTAAAACTTGATAATTCAATTTTCCAATTAACTAACAAAGATTTGGTTGAAATTGAAAAAGAAATATCAAATCAAATCAATAGAAAAAATCCACTTATAAATTTATTAATCGAAGAAGAACTGTTCTATGAGGACAAATACAATAATGAAGTCATATTTAAATTCACATATGAAAAACTCGAAGATTACTTAATCGCTGAATATTTGCTTGAAAATATTAGAAAAGAAGATTTATTTGATGAGTTTAAAAAAGATGGAAAAATTTATAAAATAATTACAAAAGACAATGAAATTAATTATTATGGTGTTCTTGAAGCATTAGCTGTTTTAATCCCTGAAAAATTTGGGATTGAAATATTTGAAATTAATTTTAATGAATTTGACGATAATATCAAAGATAATTTATTCTATTGGTTTATCCGCAGTTTATATTGGAGAAACCCTGAAACCGTTGAAGAAAATGTTTTAAAATATATTCAAAAGGAAACTGGAAAATCCAATAACAATTTTGACCTATTTTTTGAATCAATGATTTTATTGTCTTCAAATCCTAACTATATCTTAAATGCTAATAAATTGCATGAAATTCTTTTAAATAAACCTATGCCCGAACGAGATTCATATTGGTTGCCTTGGATTGACAAACGATATCGCTTAAACTATTCTGTTTATAGTGTTGTTGACTGGGCGTTATCTATTAAAAATAATATTAACTTTGAGGATGAATCCTTGAAATTATTGGCAATTTCATTAAGTTGGTTTTTAACCTCAAATAATAAAGAACTTAGAGATAATAGCACTTATGCCCTAATTAATTTATTAAAAAATAATCCAAAAATACTTTTAGAGTTATTAAAATTGTTTGAAAATGTAGATGACATTTATATTATAGAAAGATTGTATTCTGTTGCCTATGGTTGCATATTAAATTTTAAAAATAGTGAAGATATTAAAATATTAGCTGAATACGCATATGACAGAGTATTTTTAAATAATAACTTTAAACCAAATATTTTATTAAAAGATTATTGCCAATCCATCATTAATTACTCAAATTTAAAATTAAAAACAAATTTGAATATTTCAAAGGCTAAATTAGATTATTCTCTTGAAATTCCATCAGAAAGTGAGATTAATACTATAAAAAAAGAATTAACTCCTAATGATAGAATCACTGGAGGATTTTATATTTTTAGTTCAATGAATGAACATGTGGGAAATTTCGGGAAAAATGAATTAAAAAGCAAGATTAAATATTGGAATTTTAAATTCACTTACGATGATTTAAAAAACATTATTATTAAACAAACTTTTGAATTGTATGATGAAAGATTACATGGAAATTATGATATTTCGCTTGAACAAGACAGATATCCTCTTCGTGCAAACACTTATAGAATTGGTGAAAAATATCAAATAATAGCTCTTCATGAATTATTGGATATATTATCTACAAAATATAAAATAAAAACTCCAGGGATAAATGAACCAGAACATTATTTAAAAGGTGCCTGGGAAATATGGGCAAGAGATTTTGATCCAACATTTAATTTAAAAGACAATAAAAAAACTACTGATAACTTTTCAGATTTAATAAACTTTGATGTTTCAAAAGAAAAATGGTCTGAAACCCTTGAAGGACTGCCCCAAATAGAAACTTTAATTAATCCAAAGAATTTATTTGATAAAAACGATGATTGGCTATTATTATTTGGCCAATTAAACCTGAATGATTCAAATAAGATTGATTTTAGATGTCATGAACCAACAAAAGGATTGGTTTTTACAATATTCGGAGTACTTATTAAAAATGAAGAAAAAGAAGAGATTATTGAAAAACTTAAATATGAAGAACTATCACTTATTGACCCACTCCATGAAAGACAGCATCAAGTTTTTGACAAAGAATTTTCATGGGCAAATTCCTATGTTAATTTAAAAGAGTTAAACGAATTTGAAAAAATAATTTATTTAAATAGTTTTGCAAATAACCATGTTCACGTGCCTTTTGATGAAAATGAATGGGAATTTGACCATTATTTAGAAGAAAATTTCAATAAAAATATTCTTAAACCATCAAGATTGCTTTTTGAAAAAATGAATCTTAAATATGGTAAAATGGACAATATATTATACATTGATGATAAAGAAGCTGTAATTGATTTATCAAACAATAATGATTTCGAATATAGATTAATTATAGACAAAAAAGAGTTAATATCTTTTTTAAATGAGAATGACTTAGATATCATATGGTTAGTATATGGATTTAAAATTACTTTTGAAAACTGGGTTCATGATTATGATAAACAGTTATATGTCGAAGGAGTTTATTATTTAGATAACGATTATGAATTAACTGGAAATTTAACCTATAATCACTATGAAAAACATTATGTTGCAAATAAAAAAACAAACATAGTGCATCTAAATTCATGCAGACATGTTAAAACACTTAATAAACAAAATGCTGAAGAATTTACAACTATCAATGATGCAATTGATAACGGTTTTAGACCATGTGCCAAATGTTTATCAAATTTTAATGATAAATAGAGATTTAATAACTGGCGATTCCCATATAAAAAGATTTTTCGTTATCACTAAAGATGAAAGATAAAGCTTTTAGGGTTAGAATACAATAATAGGGTGATATTATGTTAGATATAACAGATTTAATTAAACCATCTGTTTTAGGATATTATAAACGTTGCGAAGTTACTCAAATTTCATTTTACACAGGAAATCACGAAAATGAAACTAATTTATTGACTTTGGTAGTTTTTGATGAAGAGGAATATAACGGTAGAAATGAATCATATTTAACAAAAGATAAGAATAAAATTGCTTCAAAGTATAAATTAGCTATAAAAAAATTTTTTTTAACTCTTGATGAAAGTTTGATGTTATTTGATAAGCTAAATCATGAAAGTTCTAATCAAACATCCATTGATAAATATATTTTTAAAGAAAACAACTTCAATTTATTGCCTTGCCAGTTCATAACTACTAATAATGATATAAGATTTAACAAAATACTTAAAAATAATTTTAATAGTGGTTCTTATATATTTGAATTTTTTGATGAAGAAAAAGATTTTTCCCAATTATTAAAATCAAACAAGACCCATAGGTTAAAAAAAATTTCAAAAATGATAAAAAAATCATTGCCAATCGATTTATTATCAAACACAGATTGTTTAGGTAATTATATCTTTCAATTACCAGTGAATATATTGAATATTAACACTATAAAAAATAAAAATAAACTTGAAATTGATTTTTATTGGCATGAAAATTTAATCAATGATAAACCTAATTGTTCTATCAACATATATTCAAAAGTTGATAATAACTATTTATTTGATGTTTTTGAAGATTATAATAAAGAAAATTATCAAGAAATTGATATTGCTACTTCGGGTACGAATTATGTTTTAAAAATTTGGAATAGCAATTTAAATGTATTATTGTATGAAAGTAATGGGAGATTCATTGAAGATTATAAATGTTCTGTAAGTATGGAAAAATGTAAAAGAAAATTTATTGAAAATAATAATGAAACTGAAATATCAATAATGTCTAATCCTCAATTAAATAATGACATTAATTATTTGAATTACAGAAACAATGCAATGTATGAAAAAGATTTAAAAGAGTTGGAAGATGATCTTAGATTCAATAAATATATGCAAAATGAGAATGCATTAGATGATATTAAAACGTTAATCAATAAACATGGTAAAAATGGTGTAAATATCATTGACCCATATTTAGAACCTGAGGATATATTAAAAACTGTTATCCATTTAAAATTGTATGATGTTCCAATTAAAGCGATTACTTCTTTGAAAAACTCATTTAATGAATTATTAATAATGAAAGAAATTTTAGAGCAAATTCCTGATCAGAATATTGTTCGAAACTTTAAAAATGTTTTAAATGAGAAAATTGAAAAAGAAAAACAGTCTAATTTAGAACGTATTGATAATTATGAAAAAGAGCTAGATGATAAAATTATAGATAAATGTGGTTTAAATTTAGAATTTAGAGCACAATTTGATAAACATGGTCAACCATATCATGATAGATTTTTAATTTTCCCAGGAGATGAAGAAAAATTACTTAAACCCACTGTTTTTTCATTAGGTACTTCCTTAAATGCTTTTGGCAAACATTTTCATATTTTACAGGAAGTTTCCCATCCTCAACATGTTGCAGATGTTTTTGATGATTTATGGGAAATATTAAAAGAATGTGAGGAGTGTTTAATTTGGAAATCCAAAGATTAATAGACAATTTAAATGAATATAGCGAGATTGATACCAATGAAGAAGTTATTGATTTATTTGAAGAGCTACATGAATTTCCATTTGATGAATTAATATATTTTGAAGATCCATTACATGTTGAAAATTTAGAAACTCAAAAAATTATATCTCAAATCGATTATTCATTAGATTTTTTAATGTACAATAAGAATATTGAAATAAATAATGATGTCATCAGCATTGTAAAAACTACAATTGTTTTATTCAAGAGAGCTTTTAGTCAAATTGATTTAAAATATTTCATATTTTTCTCATATTTAAACTCCTACTTGAAATTAGACATAAATCATATCATTAAAAAATTTAACTATGAATCAAATTTGAAAATGATGGAAAATAAAATTACAGAATTATTCAAAGAAATTCAAGTTTATTCAAAACCCAATATCATCTTAAACGAAAAAAATTCACATACTCATTTACAGAATATTTCATTTAAATCTTTAAAAAAAGATGAGATTATAAATGCCATATTAACATTATTAAATATTGGTGAAGATCCGCTAATTTTTCATCATTTCAAGGTTTATGGTCCAAAATTAATCACATGTTTAATAAGTCATATTAAAAAAATGGATTATAATTTCTTTTTAACAACTATGTTTGAATTGGATAATTTAATAATGGCAGTATTATTTTCTAAAGAATTAACTCTACATGAAATATTTGAATGTTTCTATGAAAATAATACCCAAAATATTGATGTATTATTCACGTTTTTAAAAAAGACTTTTGATTCTGATGAATTAAAATGGGAGCATTATATATTTATTAAAGATATTATGTTTAATATTTTAGATTTGGATGTAGAAGTTTTAAAAAAAATAATAAACTTATTTAAACATGAAGAATCATTAAATATAGCTTTAGGATTATTAATTTCTGAGATTAATAAAGAAACTATGGAACTACTTATTAATGAATTTGATTTGAATATTTTTGCAAATGATGATTTAATTCAACTTAGAGAAAATCTTTTGATAAATGTCAATGAAAAATCTGAAAATTACAAATCAATGCTAGAAATAGTTTTTAATAACTGGAACTCACATTTAAATCTATTGCTTGATGATGATAAACAGGGATTAGATTTGTTAGTCAGTGATTTTAATTCTTTTATTTTAGAATACTACAGAAAATTTTATGACAAACAGAAATTAATTAATGAAATGAAACTTTATTTTAACAAACTGGAAAAGATTGACACAATTTGGTCATCCAATCTTACAAATTATAAAAATAAAATTGATGTATATTATACTAAATTATATGTTATGAGTTTTGTTTATAAAAATAAAGATATTCATGACCTCGAAATTGAAGATTGTTATGAAAATTTTCTTAAGAATAATTATCTCCTAGAAGTTTTATTACATGAAAAAGCAAAAAAGTCATTAGATAAATTTAAGAGTAACATGACCTTTGAAAGAGTATTAATTAAATAAAAATTTATCATTTTTCCATTTACATTTGTGAAACTCAAAAAATAATTTAATTTTATCAGTATTTTTCAATAACAATAAAAATCTTATTATTATAAAAAATATAGAATAATATGGGATATTATGTTAGACTATAATGATTTTGTTGAAGAGGTGCCTATTGAAAGTTATGAAAAACTAATCAAAATACTTCATGGGAAAACACCTAATTTTCGAGAAAAATACGTTTTTAGAGGGTTAGGTAGTATTAAACATGAATTAATTCCTTCAGCATTGAGAGAAGATGATGATGGAAATCCAAATATAAATAACTATATCGATTCAAAATTTTGGGTTTTATGGACTCAAACTGCAGAGGAGCATTATAACGAAGGAAAAATTTCAAAAGAAGAATATGAGAAAACTGGTAAAGATTCCTTAGAATTGACCATAGGAGTTGATAAAAACTATAATCGTTGCTCATTCACTAGTCTTAGTCGAGAGATACACTCTGAAAACGAATTCCAATTTAAAAAAGAATTATATATCCTATTAAAATTTTTAAATTTTGCAGATCGTAGTGGTTTAAAAATTACAACTACTCCTGAAATTCGCAAACTGATTAATGAAAATTTAAATTATACTCCTAAAAATAATGAAAAATGGCCTCATGAAGATTTTTTAGAAATAATATCTCTAGCCCAACATTATAAACTTCCAACTGAAGCTCTCGATTGGTCATATGATTATAATATTTCGCTATACTTTGCAGTGAAAAATATCTTAGAAAATAACGAAGATGACTGTGTTCTATGGGCATTAAACTATGAATTATTTGAAGAAAGTTATAAACCTAATTTTGGACATCCCTATAAATTACAATTTTATAGACCAGAATATAATACAAACCCTAATTTAAGAGCTCAAAAAGGACTATTCACATTTATCCTACATGATTTTGATGAACTTGACTACAGGCCATTAGATAAAATAGTTATTGGAGATTTTATTAATAATATTGATGAAACTGGATTTAAAGAACATGGACGCATCAATATTCAGGGAATAGACTTATTTACATTAGAAAAATACGAAAAAGTTTTTTATAAATTTATAATCCCTGGAAAGTTAAAACATGAAATACTAACCGAACTTTATCTAAATGGGTATTCTGAAGAGTACATATATCCGGGATATTCGGGAGTTGTTCTTTCTATAAAAAATAAAGTTAAATTAGATGAGTATGTTGATAATTTAAATAATTCCAAGAATGACCTGGCAATGTCTCCTAGCGGAAGACAAATCAAGAACATTATAAAAAGATAACAGCCACCATTAATTAAATTTTAAACCTTGTAGAAACCCTCATTTAAAATACCTGAATTGCTCTGTAAATGTTGTATA
>CAZOYH010000008.1:16254-26974 GCA_964583995.1 uncultured Methanobrevibacter sp. | reverse complement strand
AAATCTAAATGTCGGGTGTTTTTTTTAACTGCTCTTCGGCATCTTTTGGCATTTTGGCGTATATTTTATAAGGTTTAGTGTAAGTATAGTCTAATTTCTTCATTATGCGCTCTATACTTCGTAAACTATATTTCACTCCAAATAGTATTTCAATTAGATGTTTTACTTCTTTTGCAGTTTTTAAATTATTTTCCTGAATTGCTTTGTCCAAAATTAGAAATTGTTCGTCTGTTAGTTTAGATTGACCTTTGGAACCTTGTTTTCTTTTTAATGCTTCCATTCCTCCATCATTCCATTGTTTTATCCAATTATATGCTGTTCCTTGGCTAATTCCATGTTTATTGATGATGTCGTTTATTGGTTCATCATGTAAAACATCTAAAATTACATATAATTTATTTAAAACTCGTGTATCATTCTCTAACTTTTTAATTTCCGTTTGAATCTCAGAAATAATCCCAGGATATTCTTCAATTAATGTTTGATTAGACATGATTATAATATTTATAACCAATAGTATTTATAATTTTCAGTGTCGACTACTATACAATCATGTTAAATTTTTAAGTTAAGTGAACTTATAAGTAACTATATTCATAAAACTCAGGAATAATATTGACTAATCTAAAAACTAATGTAAAAAAGATGTTGTCAGTTGTACGAAAATATCGTACAACACGAAATGAAATCACAGATGGAAAATTGTATAAAACCAATACTGCAACTAAAAAATACTTATTAGAATCATATATCAATCCTAAATCAAATTCAAGTGTAAAACAACAACATGATATGAAAATAGATAATTAAAGTTGGTTACAAATTGTAACTGAATAAAATTGTGTTATGTAAAAATGTTAAATCACTTGAAAACTATTATGATTGAAAATAGTAGTCTTTATATATAACTATTATGATTAAAAATAGTAGTCTTTATATATAACCATTATGATTGAAAATAGTAGTCTTTATATATAACCATTATGATTAAAAATGGTAGTCTTTATAAATAAATATAGATATAAATAATATTAAGGATTTTATCGGAGAGAAAAAATGAATGAACTACAAAACAGATATATTCAAAATCAAATATTAACAATGCCCATAAAATTAACACAGGAGTTATCAAACAATAATATTAAGTTCAATAAACGTCCAGATTATGAAAATATTATTGAATATGTTGATAATTTTATAGAGGGCAATAATATTAATAGATTCCTTGTTTTACCAGGATTGCGTGATGTTGGAAAAACAACATTATTATTTCAAGTATATGAATATCTACTAAACGAAAAAGGCATATCTCCTCAAAATATTTTGTATTTTTCTTGTGATTTATTAAAAAAAATGGGAAAATCAGATATTTTTGAAACAATTAATTATTATATAGAAACATATCATAATTCATTCATTGACACATTATCATATCCTGTATTTCTTTTAATTGATGAAGCACAATATGATAAAGAATGGGCATTAAATGGGAAATTAGTTTATGATGCTTCAAAAAATATATTTATGATTTTTAGTGGTTCTTCAGCATTAAAACTTTCAAAAAATCCAGATGCTGCAATAAGATTATTAAATATTCCTATTTATCCTTTAACATATTCTCAACACTTAAAATTAAAATATGGAAATTTTAAAAATGATATTTCTAATAACCTAATCGATCTAATTTTTGATGGAAATGTTGAAAATATTTCAGAATTAAATAGAAATATGATTAATATCTATTCAAATTTTATGAACTATGATATATCTGAATGGAATAATTTCTTACAATATGGTGGTTTTCCATCATCATTTTATCAGAACAAAAACAATATAACCAAAAAAATTGTTAGTATGGTAGATAAAGTTGTTACAACGGATATTAACAATATTCAAGGTATTAATAAGGATACCGAAGATCTTGCTTTCCAGATTTTGAATTATTTTGCTTTCCAAAATCCAGAGCCAGTTCCAAAGGCTTCTCTTTCAAATCAGTTTGATGCAAAAATTGGTTTAGTCACCAAAGTAGTAGATATTCTTGAAAAAACACAATTAATTTTTCATATTGAATCTTTTACTTCTTCAGTTAAAAGAACAACCAAGCCTCATGAATATTTTTTTGCAACATCTAGTTTAAAACATAATCTTGCTTTAGATGTAGGCAGTGCAGTACTTGAAGATAAAACAGCATATATGGGAAAACTGTTTGAAACTTATGTAGCATCAAGTTTTCATAATTTGGATAATAGAAGCATCAATTCTTACAAAATCCATTATGATGACAGTAATAAAAATAGTGAAAAAAATGTTGATTTTATTGTTCAACGAGGGATGGAAAAGCCAATTCCAATTGAGGTGAGTTGCGGTGATAAAGATGACATTCAAATTAAAAGAGCAATTCGTAAATATCAGTCATCTCATGGAATAATTATTTCAAACACACATCCAAATATTGTTAAAGAAGATAATATAATTTATATACCATCTGAATTATTTGGTTTTATGTAATTGAAGTGGCTACATTTTGTAGCCAGTTAAAACTCCAATTCATCATAATTTTTAGCAATATTAGAGTATAACAATCCCAGAGAATAGTTGGCTATACTTTCAAGTATTGGAATGACAATACAGAGGTATATTAAAAATCCGACATATGGAATTGCAATTACAGCTGAACTAACAAATGTAACGACATTAAGAAGTATTGCCATTACGACTAGCCATTTGATAATGTTTAAAATACCTATTTTTTGGATGTCTTCTATTACCTTATTGATTTTTAATGCTTCTTTTAAGCTGTTAAAGTAAGCAAGTCTTGCTTTTGCAAAGAATAGTAAAAATTCAAATATAAAATATGTAATTAAAATTACAAGCAGCACCAATCCAACGGTTGCTATAAACTCATGTATTCGTAAGTTATAAATCAGGTCTCTGCTTGTAGGACCAATTGTTGTTAGGGTAAGTAAAAATACTAAAGCCGGAACGATCATATAGACAATCCTTAAAAACACTACCCTAATTGAGTCATAAATGTTGCTAACCAAATTGAAAGACGGTAATATTGCAGACTGGTTTGATCCAAGCTTAACGATTGACAGGAAATATTCTGGGACAAACAGTATGAATAAGAAAAATGCAACTACGCCAATAGCTACAATATAATTATTGTCAGATATCATCCCTATTGGAATTATGGCTATCAGAATAAATAATAAACAGATTACAGGTAATTTCTTGATATTTCTGAATGGATATTTGAAGGAATTTGAAACTAATTTTGTTAGATTCATGATAATCTCCTTAAATACTGAAAAATAGCATTGTCTAAATAGTTTAGAAGATAACTTCTAAACCATCACACATTTTAGACAATATCACTTATCGAAAACGGAAGTCAAACCTCCTTTTCTAGAATATGAAACATATTCGTATTCAAAATTATATTCTTCAATATATATAAAGTTTTTTCTATTTTATGTAAAAGTGAAAGTAAGGAAGAATTATGGCTGACTTCCGAGTGTGAATCTTATAAAAGCGTCAAGAACCTTACTTTCGAGTTCATCTATCTAATTTCAAGGTTTTATAGACTTAAATCTATAATACATATAATAAGTGTTAGAATACTTAAAAGTAATGAAATATACTTTATCATATGTAATCCTCCGTTTTCGGATGTGAAAAAATTTAATATGAAAAATTTTTTACATCCTATAAGTGATTAAGTATTTCTTGAAAATTTCTATTAGAAATTAAATATATAGTATTACTATTATTTAAATTAGTAATACTATATTCATTGGAAAGATTTATTAATAATTTTTCCTATAATTTTTTCCTAAAAATTCAAAATTTAACAAAATCACCATTTTGAAACCACCTGATGTATATGTACTAATCAACTTTCAATACTTCTCCAGAAACTCCCAAACTATCCAAATTTAATATATAAAGAGAACGTATATTTTATGTAATAATATACGTAAAAAAAGAAAAGATACGAAGTCTTTATATACTAACAGAAACAATAGTATAATCAAGGGTTTAGGTATAAAAATTTAGGAGGAAAAAGGCTTATGATTGAAGTTGATGAGCTAACAGACTACCTAGATGAATACTTAGAAGAAAAACAAGAGGTAAAAAACTTAACGCAAGAAACCATAAGAAAACAAACATTTAACATATCCAAATTCATAGAATATTTGGAATCTGAAGGAATAGATGAGTTAAACAGCAATAATGTTAAAAAACAGCTGAGACATTATCGTCGATACTGTTTAAAACAGAGAGGCAACAAAAGGACAACAGTAAAAACTTACATGATGAACATTCTGGAATTCATCAACTCAGAGGATGTTCAAGAGGAAATCCAGCATGAACCAATTAAAATGAAGGATATAATTGAAGTAAAAGCTGAAGATCCTGAAACTGCCAAAAAAAGAATTGAAAAAATATCACTTACAAGGCCTCAATCATCATTTTTCCTCGATACCATCAAGCAAAGTGGGAACAAAAGAGATTATGCCATTTGCCGTACATTTATAGACTCAGGAATGAGACTTAAGGAACTGGTGCTGCTAAACAAATCAGATATACAAGTGCCAACTGATGAAAATGGATTTTTTGTATTGCCAGATGATACAAATGACGTTATTGATGTAAATCTGCGTGCAGAAACCACAAAAGGTGAATTAAAAGACAGAACTACATTTATTACATTTGATACATTAATTAGTTTAAATGCAATGATTAAGGATCGCATCACAAAACTCAGAAAAAACACAAATGACGTTTATAGACCAGTTTTGCAGAGAAATAAAGCTTTAAAAGAAAAGTCTCGTGAAGAACTATTTACTAACCTTAAAGGCAGTCGAATTGGAAAACGTGCAGTTCAGGATATCATTAAAAAACACGCCCGTGAGTGCGATAAGAGAATTGATGATGAAGGAATTGATTGTCCTGTAAGTTATGGAAAAAATGTCAGTGTGCATATCCTCAGACACACCGCTTTAAGCCATTATGCAGAAATTTTGACAGTTGCTGAGGTTCAATCAATTGCAGGTCACTCCAACAGCCAAACAACAGACAAATATATTCATATAGACAAAGAACAAATGAAACAAAAGTTAAAAGCTAGAAAACATAATTTTAATATTTAGCTTTTAATTTTCTTCTTTTTTTAAATACTTATATCAAAATTGAGTTACTTTTAAATAGTTATAGGTATAATGTAATATTGATGTTAGTTAATAACATTAAATTTAATATCAATTAAACTTATACTGTGATTATGTGATTTCTAAAAGAGTAATTATAATTTTAAGTGCAATATTATTGTGCATATCAATTATTGGAGTTTATGCATCTGATTTTCATTATAGTATTAATGAAGTAAAACAGATTTTAGATCAAACTGATGAGTCTGAACTTACTGGATGCTGTTCTGTTATTTTACAGCAGGATGGAAATGACAGCATAATATCATTTAGAAGGGATGCAAACTTATCTGCAGATATTCACATTGAACAGGTTAACTGGAGTGGAGTTCAAGCAATCAAACAGTATAAAGTTGATGGAGGATACTTCTGCCAGGTTATTGTAACCGAGGACGGATGGGTAATTGGTTACGGTGGAATCGATGATGGTATTGATAATGAAATAATAGAAAACATCACTAAAGAGATGATAAATAACGAAAACAAAATAAATAAAGGTGATTTAAAACAGATACAGGAGATTAAGGCTGAATATGAGCTGGGACATGTTGTCATCAAAGCTCCTGACGGACATTATGGCGTTGCAACAGCTACCAATCATTTCACCGGAAAGTTAAAACCCGGTGAATATATATCAATGCCAAACAGATACAAATATTCCAGATCAGGTGAAATTCCATCCAATACTACTGATAAAATTAGTTTTATGACTGGATTGGCTGCATCTGATGTATTTGGGCTTGAAAGAAGAGATATTACTACATATGATTTTCATCATGTTGATAATTTAACATTCTCCGGAAACATTATAGATATCTATTTGTCCAATGATGATGGCTCATTATTTGAAATGGGCACTGGAGATAAATATGATGATGTTTTCTTTAATAATACGACATTTAATGGGGAAGATATTCCTATTGCTCCTGAATATGAAAGTGTTGGTAGCGTAGTTATTCAGCAGGGAATTCCTCAAATTGCTTATCTGACATTTTATGCAGCGGCAATTACACTCTTTACAATTATATGTTATGTTTCATATTATATGGTAAGAAAAATTAGGTATAGAAATTGATGATTTGATTTATTAAATTTCATGAAATTTAATAAAAAAGAGCAAATTGATAGAAAATAAGTATTTCAATAGCTTGATATATATCAAGCTAGTGATTTTTACTATTTTCTTGATATTACTTGAGTATAAGTAGTAAAATAAGTATAAATCTATTTTCTGTAAATACAGAAATAAGTTAAAAATATACTATCTGTATAATCATATAATATATATTTACATATTATTAGTATAATAGTATAAGTAGTAAATATCTATTAGCATATAAAATAGATAAATATATTATATTACCATTATAACCATTTTAACTATTATAACTATTTTTATATATTTAAGTATAATATACGGAAATACTATGCCGACTAATATAATATTACACTAACAAGAATTTCACTAAAAATAACGGATTTAAGGTATTTATAGATAAATTAACATATTATATAAACTTATTTTAATATATAAAATATATATTACTCCAATATAAGTCAACCACAATTTTTATATTTAATTTTAACGAAATAACCTTCAAATTCACCATATTTTTAATAAGATTTATTAATTTTCATGAAAATTATTAAAATTCAAATTTGAAAATCATCAAAAATAGTAAATCTCACCAAGCCCATCTACATCACTTAAGTTAAAAAGCATATTTTTAATAAAAAGTAAAATTTAATATAAATTTCAGTCAAATTAATCACTATGAATAGGAAAGTATTAGGAATAATAATTCTTATAATCATTATTGCAGCAGCATTTATTGTTTTCAACTCCACAAAAGAAGATGTTTTCCTGGAAGTTCATGGAGAGAAAATATCCAATTCATCAAACATTTTTGTTGTAACTACAATTAAAAACAGCAATGGAAATCTTGTTGATACCAATTTCGGGAAAGTAAATGTTGAATTGCTGGATAAGAATAGTGATTGTGGAGTGATGATACTGGACTGTCCTGTAGAACATGGAAAGTCAATATATGTTGACCATAATGGAGCTTACAGATTTAAAGCTCATTATGACGGAGGATACTTTTACAATCCAGCTGATGCTTCAGGTGATTTGGTTATATTAAATGAAACAAATCTCACTTATGATAATATAACAAAAAGTTTTTAGGCATCATAGGTAAACTGGATGAACTGGGAAAAATTATCCTTATCCACTATTATCCCATTGTCAAATACCAGTCTTTGATCAAGTTCAAATACCAAAAAGGACATTTCGGCAATTTTATTAAAATCTATCAATTTTTCACCTCTTTTTCATCTAATTTGGCAAGGATACCTTGACCTCTTTTAGGTCGAGGATGAATTGCTATTTTGTTTAGTTTGTAAACTAAAATACAGTTTACCCCCTATTCCTGGGTGAGTTAGCCTTCGCCAGTGTTATTCTGGAGTTTTATATGAGCAACACTGTTCCTACCATCTCAGAACTGTTTAATCACTCACCTTAGAGCTACAGACTAGGCTTAAACATCCGTAGGTAACTATATATTTCCAGATAACGTATAATAGGCTATTCAACTAGTGGATTGCGAAATTAATCACAATCCACGACCTCTAAAGGTCGTGGTAGTTGAAACGAACTTCCCTCAAGAACGTAAAATACATCAAATCACATTATTTTATTTAAAAATAGTTAGTAGTTCTTTATATTTAAATTAGGTGGTTTTTAATGGGAACAATATTTCAATGTGAAAGCAATTTTACTAAATGGGACAATTATTAATGTAAAGTTAATTTAAACTATTAATAAGAAGTTATTTTAAAAAAATTATTTTTTAAAAATGAAAAATGATTAAAGTGGTGTTAATCATTTTTTATTTCTTCTTTTAATTTTTGGATGGTTTCAAGATTGAGTCCAGTGCCTTTGGAGATGGTTTCATCATCAACACCTTGTTTGATGAAGTTTATAGCATTTTGTTCTCGGTTTTCTTGAACTCCATCTTCTCTTCCAGAATTGTATCCTTCTCTGTGTCCACTAAGGTAGGATAGGTTCACTGCTTCTTCAAAGCCTGTGACTCCTGGTTCGATATCGTAGTCTTCTGCTTTTATATTGTGCATCTGTTTCAGCTCCATGATTTCAATTTTAGTGTAGAATCTTTGCAAAATTTTTTCCTGACAATCAAGAACAGTTTTGCGAAAGTCTTCATCAGGCAAATTAGCCCCATATAAAAGTTGTGTTGCTATTTTTGCCATTTCACTTTTTTCGCTGTTGTGTTTTGCGTCTGGAAGCAATAAGATATCTATTGCTTCGCTTCTGCTTAACTCTTGGTTGTTTTTGTTTTTGTCTTTGATTGTTTTTATAATTTTGCTTGCGTCTATTTTTCTGGGTGAAGACGAAATCCGGATGGAAATTGACCTGTTCATCAATTTCAAGTGACCTTCTCCCATGATTAGGATTGTAAGTAGCCAATACCAAAGTTTTAAATGGAAGATTGTCTTCACATTGAGTATATGTCCGGTATTTGTACATATCTTCCATTTTTGTGTCATAGACCGGTGTTGATTGCGGTTCAATATTTAGATTGAATTTTCCATCAACAGTACATAGTATGTCCATGTACTTTTTGTCCTTTGCTTTTGGTATCAGTTCAACATTTTTAAATTCTACATTGTCTGCTTGATGTCCTAATTTTTCAAGTATTGGCACACCAATGTTTTTAATCATGTATTTGTAAATTTCATCTTTGCCTGAAAAATTTTCTGCCATGAAAAAACGCTCCTTTTCTTAAAACCTGGCCAGGATTATTTTTTCAAAATTTCGTGTAATGATTCAATACACAATTAAATTATTGTAAACGGCTAATATATATCTCTTTCTCATTAAAAAAAGCATTATTGTCTTTTATATATAATTTTGCGAATTAAAAACAATTTATTAAAGAAAAGTAAATATTTAAGGCAGTTAATAATTAAAATCCTAATAAGATTTTAATGCCTATCAAAATAAGAATAACTCCACCTAATATTTGGAATTTGTCACCGACATAATCTCCAAGTTTTTTGCCAATAAATATTCCAACTATACTGAACAGAAATGCAACAATACCTATGATTGCTGCAGATATTAAAATAGGATCTTTAATGAGAGCAATTGCTATTCCAACTGCAAAGGCATCGATGCTGGTTGCAATTGCAAGCAAAGTTACCTCCTTAAATGAGAAATTATCTGTAATTTCTTCATCATCTGAAGTTAAACTTTCACGAATCATGTTAAGCCCTATTGCAAGAAGCAAAATGAAACCTATAATAGAGGCTAAAGACTCGACAATTGATGCTATTGCAGTTCCACAGAAATATCCCCATATAGGCATCAGTGCCTGAAAACCACCGAAAAACAGACCGTAATATAATATTTGTGGTTTTGTTATATTTTTCTGTGTAAAACCCTTTGTCATGGACACGCTGAATGCATCCATGGCAAGAGCAACAGCAATCAAAAATGTTGAAATCAGATTAAAAGACATTAACATATTCTATGTTGCTGATTTTATTTAAATTTTAATTATGAAAATTATCATTTTTAAACATCATAATATTGGATGTTTTGCTCTTTAAACTCCACATTTTTAACCAGAATGACCTCACCTAAATTGAATCCTAACGGTTTTTTGCTGACAATTTCACACTCACATACATCATAGATAGATACATCTGTTGCAAATTCTACCGGAAGTTTGCTAGCATCTGTCTGAGTCATGATATAATATGACCCATTAGATGAAAATACCATATAATTAACGTCCAATGACTCAAGCCATGCTAAAGTATCATTATCATAACCTTCAAAGTAAAGGTGATTTTTAATTTCATTTACAAAAACACTCATTTTGATGGGACTGTCTACACAAACTTCTATAGTTGTTTTCACACCAGTGGAGCTGTCTGTACTAGGATAACTTAAAAAAACACATCCCAGAATTGCAATCAATATAATTACGATACCAATTGTTAAGTATGACTTTTTCATTTAAATCACCTAATTATTAAATATGTTGATTTAACTTATATAGTAATATGAAAGATATTTTCGATTTTTGCAAATTCGGTGATTTTGAACTAAACAGCAGAATCATCAGAACAGGTCTTTGGGAATCTGAAAACCTTGAAAACAAGCAGCTTACAAAAGAGGTATTGGACAGATATGAAAAAATCGCCTCAAGTGGTGTTGGAATAATTACAACAGAAATGATTTCCATTTTCCCAAATGACGGATTCAGCCCATATACCCATTCAATTCATGCTCCAAGCTTTGTGAAAGACTTCACAGAAGTTGTTCACACCTGCCATATGCATGATGTTCCTGTTTTTGCACAAATTGGTTTTGTAAGATATGGTGACGGTGACAATCAGAATATGGATCCCAATGAATTATCACTTGAAGATATTCGCCGCATACAGGCAGAAATATTGCTTGCATGTAAAAAAATAGC
>CAZOYH010000008.1:0-16154 GCA_964583995.1 uncultured Methanobrevibacter sp. | reverse complement strand
ACCCGTTCAAACAGAAACAATGACTTAATAGAATATGCAGATAAGGTTTCAGGTGAAGTGGACATTCCCGTCATTTTGGGCGGTGGTCTTAGAAGTCAAAATCAAATCAATAAGCTGATAAATAAAACTAAAATCGAGTTTATCTCCATGCAGAGGCCATTTGTAGCAGACCCTTACTTTTTGCTTGACTGGAGAGTTGAGGGTAATGGGGAAAGCTTGTGTAAGACCTGCAATAACTGCTACTGGAAAAAGACAAGTGACTGCTTTATCAATAAACCTAAAAAAACACCTAGTCGATATATATTCGATTAAAAAAATAAAAGAGTACTCAATTAGAATGTTTGAGTACCGCTTGATGGAGATAGATTTACACTTTGACTATCAAGCAATGTGTTACCTGATGCATCATATAAATTAATTTCCGCATGGTCAGGGAAGTATTTATATGCTTCAGCACTTTTCACGTCAATGTAGCCTGATGAATCAACGGTATTTGGAACCATATTACCATTATTTAATGCATTTCCATCTCTTGAATAGTAAATTTGTATGGTTACCTTTTCACCGGCATGTTCCGATCCTACATATATGCTTGCATATGTCAGATCCTCCAATTCACTTCCGGTTGAAAAGCTGCCTCCTAGAATTTTCATGGATTGGGTATTTTGAGTGCTTTGGGAAGCCTGTTTTATTTGATTGTCGTCATTTGAGTCAATATTCTGACTGCTGTCATCTTGCTGGTTATTGTTTGAAAATCCATAAATGTATACAAAGGCACCTGCCAGGACAACGGCAACAACAATCAGAGCAATAATGATGATTTTAGTTGTATTATCGCCTGATTTTTCCTTGTTTATGTTTGCCATCATCTTTTCATGGCTAACTGTTCTGTTTTGAAGAGGTGTTCCGCATTTTTTACAGAATTTAGCAGAATCACTGTTTTCACTATTACACTTTGGACAGTACATCATATACACCTGTTTAATAATATGTTATTCACAATATTAAATATTATCTTATTTTGATTGTTGATTTGGCGCTGATTTTATATGAGGAATCTCCCGAATAGATTATTACCTTGTGACTTCCTTTATTAAGCAATCTTGTATTCAAAGATGCGTAACCTTTGCTGTTGGTTTTAACAGTGTATACTTTATATTTTTTACCTGTGTAAACCTTAAGTTTAACTTTCAAGCCAGAGACAGTTTTTTTAGTTGTTTTATGTTTAACTAGAACTTTGAAATAACTGTTTTTGTGATATTTATTGGTAACTGAAGGAGCTTTTATGATAGTGCTTGCCTTAAGCACATATAATCTAATACCTGATGGCAACTTGATTTCATTTATGATGTATTTGTTTGCTGCATTGAAGGATATTTCAAGGTCTGCAAATCCATCAAACCTCAATGAAGACAATTTGCTGCATGTGGCAATACCTTTATCATTGGTTGAAAAACTAAAAGTTTTATCAAAATAAAGCAATGTTGTCTTAACATTTTTTACAGGAGTGCTGCTTAGCTTTTCTGTTACTTTTACTGTAAACGCCTGTCCTGATTTATAAAGCATCTTAACTGTAGATTTAAAAGCAATTTCAATTTCAACAGGGGTGTTGTTGTAAAATGTATTGTTTGATGAGCGCTTGTTGAAGTCAATAGAGTCATAGTATATTGCTCCATCAAACTTTTTGGCACTGTTATGTTTAAATACTGAATTTTTAACAGCCCCATTTGAATTTTCCCAATATATGGCGCCTCCGGTATTTGCTTTATTATATAGAAATGCGCATCTGTCAATTGACAGTGCGACTGCATAATTATATATCGCACCACCTGTTTTTGCCTCATTATATGTGAATTGGGAATCTGTTATCTTTCCATTGCTTCCCATCCAATCTATTGCAGATCCCCTATCAGCAACATTATTGTGAAAAATTGAATTTTTCAATGTTCCTCTCTCTCCAAACCAGACCACTGCTGAAGCACTGGAATTTTCAAATATACAATTGTCAACAATTCCATTATCGGATTCCCACTCTATACATCCATTATTTTTGGTAAAATTTGAATTTTTAACTGATCCAATTCCATCCTGCCAATATATTGTGCATGCATTGTTATTAAGAAAAGTTGAATTGTCTATTATTGCTTCATTTCCTGAAATAACAATAATTGCCTTATTCAATGAATTGATATTTGAATTTGTTATACAATTGCTTTTAAAGGTTGAATTTACAACTGTAGTATTTTGACTGTAACTTTCAATAGCAGCCGCAAATATGGCTTTATTATCTATGAAATTAGAGCTCTTTATGAATAATGATTTTACTTCACTGTAGATGGCTCCACCACTTTTTTCACCTGTAACTGAATTACTTTCAAACGTGCAATCGTTGATTTTAACTTCATCACCAGTCAAATACAGAGCGCCTCCATCGCCATCATGGAAATTTTCTGCAAATAAGCAGTAGCTGATTTGAGCCTCATTTCCATTTAACCATAGTGCAGTTTGGTTATTACGGGCAAAAGCACTGTTTTTTAAGTCTAATTTAACATTGTATAAATATATTGCTTCAACATTATCAGTGAAGTTACATCTATCAATAACAACCTCTCCACCACTCCAATCGATGGTGCCACCACCCTTATTTGATTTACAACATGTGAAGTTGGTGTTAGCTATTCTAAGAGTTTTTGAATCTCCTCTAATTGCACCACCGGATTATATTGTGGAAATTACAATTCATAATGTCTGCAGATGAACTGAACAAATACAAACCTAGATAATTACTTTCATCTAAATTATTAATAAATGTACAATTTATTAAAGTAAGAGATCCAACTATACCTGAAACTCCCCCGTTGATGAAATTAATATTGGTTAATGTAACAGTTTTAGTTGTAGAGAAGATATATCCTGAAGAGTTTCTCTTTAAGAATATTCCCTGCCCATCTATAATAATATTATGATTTAATGAAATAGTATCTTCATTGTCGTCCATCGTATAGTTTTTGTCTAAAACTAGAATTCCATTATCCTCAATATTTCCCACTTCCTTTTGCAGTTCGGTGAAATTGCCTTCATTGAAATTTACATCACCAACAATTAAATTACTGTCAGTGTCTTGAATTTCAATGTTTGTTTCGTTTCCATCATATGAGTAAACTGCGGAAATTGTCAGTGATATGAGCAAAATCAGCAGCAGTATTTTGAAAAATTTATTAATCATTATTTATCTCCTTTTTAAATGTAATCTTTCAATTTTCTCAATCATCATCTTTTTTATTATAATATGACCTGAATTTCTCAATAAAGTGGTTTAACTCTTCATTTATTTGAGATAATGATAATGTAGGATTATACTCAAGAAGAGTTGACAGTGCAATTAGTATTGGAATTGCTTCGCCTACATGTATATTGTTAAATTCCAAATGCTGGTATGTAATCCTAAAGTTGCCGTTTAGATGTTCATCAATTCGAAGACCTGGAGGCAGGAAATTAATCTCTTCTCTTTCAATCAGCTCCTCCAAATCCTTTGTACCCTCTAAAATATCATCAAACTCGATTTTATCTTTTGATAAAATAGAATCTAAAAAGTCAAAATGAATATCATAATCATATAAAGAGTAATCCCTGAAATAGCTGTCAACCATCAGGTAGTTGATATACAACTCATGGTTAAGGATTGAATATTTCTTGTGGTTGAGGATGAATTCCATGATTAATTATTGGTAAAAAAAGTATAAAAAACTAGTTAAAAAACTAGTCTTTTTGTGGTGTATATTTTCTAATTGAAATCTGTTTGAATTTGCGGATGAAGAATTTAGCCCAAATGTATCCGACAGTTCCTCCAACAAAACAACCGAATACTACACCTGCATAAATTCCAGTAAGCCCCCATCCGAATATGAAGCAGAATACATATGCAAATACACTTTCAAGAATTAATGACCTTAAAAGTGTAATGAGAAGTGAATATGTTCCCTTACCGACACCCTGAAACATCATTGAGGACATCATACCATGTGGAATTGCAAGAACAAATAGACTTAGAACTGAAATTGCTTGAGCAATTTGAGGTGAAAGGGCTGCACTTGCTTCTGTATATGAAAACATGGTAGCTATTTGTGATGAGAATACAAACATCACAGCACCTAATGCAATTGAAATTGCAAATCCTAGCTTGATTGAATAGGAATGCGCTGTCTTTAGGTTTTTATAATTGTGTGCTCCATATGCAACACCTGCAACTGTCAGTACTGCAGTTCCAAGACCGATTAATGGAATCATTGCCAATTGCACAATTCTCATTGAAGCTGTATATACTGCAACAGCAGTAGTTCCAGCAGCAATTACAAGCATACTGTTGATGATAATTGCCAGTGCTGAAAATACAATGTTTTCAAGTGTTGACGGGATTGCAACCTGCAGAGTATCAAGCATCATTGATGACTGATAATCAAAGTTTTTCAAGGACAAATCAAGATATAAATCCTTTTTACCCCAAATCCAGTAACTCATAACAAGACATGAAAGTGTTGCAGATATTACTGTTGCCCATGCTGCACCTGCAATACCAAAGTTTAAAATGTAGATAAATACAGGATCAAGAATAATGTTCATAACTGCAGTTACTGCAATAGCTATTGTAGCTCTTCTCATGTCTCCTTCTGATCTAAATATTGCTGATGCAACACCAGAGTATACAAAAATGAATAAAAATCCGAATACAATGTAACTGTAATCCATTGCATAACCTATGGTATCTCCTGCACCCATGAACTGTAAAATAGGAACCATTAAAGCTTCTATTAAAATGGTAAATATTGCTGATACAATAACTGATAATAGAATACCGTGAAGACCTGCGTTGTTTGCCTGTTTGTAGTTGCCGGCACCAATATATCTTGCAATTAATGAGTTTGCACCTGCTCCGATACCGTTTCCAAGTCCGACCAGAACCATGAATAATGGTGTAATAAATCCGATTGCAGCCAGCGCATCTGCACCAAGTCCTGCAACCCAGATACTGTCTGCAATATTATAAAGCATAATCAATAGCATTGACAGCATCATAGGCAATGCCAGTTTGACGATTGCCTTTTTTGGATCGCCTGTAATCATTTCAATGTTTTTACTTTTCTTTGTTTCACTCATTACTATCCTCCCTTTTATTAATCTCCATTGTGTTTATAACTACTTCCTTTAAAGCTTTTTGTAACAATAACTTATCGTTATCTGTATAATCCTTAAATACTTCACTTTCCCATTGTTTTAGAATTTTAATTGACTCTTTTAGAACTCTTTTGCCTTCGCCAGTTAATGTGATTTTGTTTTGGCGTCTATTTTCAGGGTCGGTTTCACGAAGCAAAAGTCCTTTTTCTTCCAGATTTTTAATGGACCTTGCAACTGCCCCCTTGTTAAGGTTACATCTAAGAGCAATCTTTTCCTGGTTTATATTGCTTTGATGTGATATTTCAAACATCAGATGCAATTGTGAGGAATTTATACCTAAATCCTTTAAGTTATGGTTTAGATATATCTGTTGGCCTCTGGAAATCATTGTGATTAGTTTTCCAATAGGTAAAGATGAAGCATCAATACTTTTCAGTTCTTCAAGTGACATGATGCCTCCAAAAATAATTAATTAATCTAAAAATGAAGTCAAATCATATGCATTTGTTTTTACTTCTTTTGTGGTTAAAGCTAATGTTTTAAGTGGTTTTTTGCTTTTATCTTCCATCTGTTTAAAACTGGAATCAAATCCGCTGCTTCCGGCAGTTAAAAAGAATTTGACATCATTGAATTTTCCTTCATTTTGAAGTAAATATGAAATCAGTGGATTAGCTGCTTTTGAAGCCCATACCGGCGCTCCAAGGTATACTACATCATATTCCTGCGGATTGTATTTTAAGCTTTCAAGCTCAACATTTTTTCCTGATGCACCGTCTTTTATACCTCTTGCGTAACCTAATTTTCCATTATAGTTCACTTTAGGTTTTATCTCTTCAATATCACAGTTCAATTTGCCTGCGATATCTTCGGCTAATTTTTTTGTAATATTTGACCTTGAATAATATACAACTAAAGATTTCATAGCTACTATATTGAACAACATAGTATATAAATGTTGCACTGACAACTATTGCATTTGCAACAATTTTCAAAATGCTTATTACTTTAGACATATAATAATTTATCTCATGGAAAAACTAAAAATCGCAAAACATATTTCAACAGTTACTAATCCTCCGATAATATGTATACCATTATTTCTGATTATTTGTATAATATTATCATTTGAAAATGGAGTATTTAACATTTCCAAATTTGTCATTTTGGAAGCTATATCTATTGTCTTTGCCTCAATACTGCCAATGGCAATTATCTTATTTTGGGCTAAAAAGTTGGGAACCGACAAGGACATATCAAACAGAAGTGACCGCTTTACTCCATTAATTGTAGGGATTGTATCTTATTTTATCGGATTTTTGGTTTCTCTAATATCAAATGCTGATCATTTTCTTACTGTTTTGCTTTTGTGCTATTCAATAAATACCGGCGTGGTGCTTTTGTTTACAACAAAATGGAAAATAAGTGTGCACACCACAGGCCTTTCAGGCCCGGTTGGAGCATTAATATTGCTTTTAGGACCCATTGGTGCTATTTTTGGAATTATCTATCCTGTCCTAATCTGGTCAAGAGTAACATTAAACAAGCATACAATGGCTCAGGCAATCACAGGTGGCGTTCAGGGATTTTTTTTAACTGTCCTTGAGTTTTACCTCTTCAACTGGATGTTTAACTTTAATATTACTGGCATTACACCTTTAGCAGACTGTGTCTGGTATATACTGGCAATTATCCTTACACCTATTGCGCTTGGAGTCTTAAGTTATATTGATATTAAAGCTAAAAAAATAGTATTCGCTTTATTTGAACTGATTGTATTGGTTTTGTTTTTAATTTCAGCTCCATTAACTGTAAGCGTTATTTTCATACTTGTAAGCTTGACATCTATCCTAATCAGCTATTATGACGTTGATGAATTTGAGTGGTATAACATATTGAAATTAACATGAATTCATACTTTGTTTAAAATGACAAGTGCAAAACCTTAGAATTGCACTTTTCAATACACTACTACATTGTTAACTACCATCATTGTGAATTTTTAAAAAATTTTCATAATTTTTAGAATTTATTATGTCCTTAAAGAATTTTTTCTTTACCGGACCCAAGTTTTCCAAAAAGTCAACATAATATTTGCTTGATTTAATTGATTCGTAATCCTTTTTAATTAAATGATATAATGTTGGTTTGCATTTTTCTTCAATGTCTCTTAAAGCAAAACGAGGACCATTAATTTTATAGGCCAGCAAATCAAATTTGTATGTATCATACCATTCATTTTCAATGAAAATCTCCATTAACCTTTGGCCTGCCGGGACAGTGTCTAGAAACTTGCAGTCAACAACATGAGTGATGGACTCATCATGCTTTCTTCTGAAGTAGAGATACTTTTTAATGATTGAAATCCTTTCTGATTTCAGATATACATAGTAAAAGAAGGGCATGTCCTCAAAAAATATCCCTTCAGGGAATTTGGCGTCAATGCTTTTTAAAAATGATGTTTTATAAATCTTTTGACATACTCCAACAGACAAATCAAATATTGATCCTGGAGTTTCATCGGGGCTGAAAACCCTGTTTTCAAATGTTTCATCAAAGGTCTTCAGGTCAAACCAGTCGTTTTCATATATTTCACCGGAAGTATCATCATAGTTAATCATCTGGAAAAATGTCAGGTCAGTGTCATACTTTTTGGCTTCACTGTAAGCTATTTCCAAGGCTTTTTCATCAAACCAGTCATCACTGTCAAGATACATTACATATTCACTTGAAACATGCTGGAATGCATTGTTTCTTGAAGCGCCGGGACCTAGATTTTCCTGCGTTATTACTTTAATCCTTGAATCTGAAAACTCATTAATAATGTTTGAGGTATTGTCAGTTGAGCCGTCATTAACAATTATCAGTTCAAAATCAGTGAGCGTTTGATTTAAAACACTTTCAATTGCCTTTTGGATATACCTTTCGCCATTAAAAACAGGTAGAATTACTGATATTTTTGAAGTATACATCAGTTAAAGGTATATTTTTAATATTATATAAAAAAAGTGGAATTAAAAGATATATGGTATATATCTTTAATCGGCAAATTTACCAAGGAAATCTTTCATTCTCTGATTATCGGATGAAAATACTTCATCAGGTGTTCCCTGCTCTACGATTACTCCGCCGTCCATGAAAATTATTTCATCTGATACGTTACGTGCAAAGTTCATTTCATGAGTTACAATGACCATTGTCATTTTCTCAGCAGCCAACTGTTTGATGACAGTTAGGATTTCCCCTGTAAGTTCCGGGTCAAGCGCTGAGGTAGGCTCGTCAAAAAACAATATGTCCGGATTCATTGCAAGGGCTCTTGCAATTGATACCCTTTGCTGCTGACCGCCAGACAGCTCACATGGGTATGCATCTTCCTTGTCTTCCAGACCCATTTTTTTAAGCAGTTCTCGGCCGTGAGCAATTGCTTCTTTTTTATCTCTTTTTTGAACTCTTATTGGAGCATTTGTTATGTTTTTCATAACGGAATGATGCGGGAACAGGTTAAAATCCTGGAATACCAAACCGAATGTTCCGTCGAAATTAATCTCACCGCTGTCCTGCTGGTCAAGATTGGTAATGCATCTAAGCAATGTTGATTTTCCGGATCCTGACGGACCGATAATTGACAGTACTTCACCTTTTTCAACGGAAAGTGAAATGTCCTTTAGGACAACATTGTCTCCAAAGCTTTTTTTAAGGTTTTTTATTTCAAGTAAACTCATAATATCCCTCATTCGTAATAACTTAATCTGTTTTCCAAGTGTTCCATTACAAATGCAACGATTATGTTGAAGACATAGTAGAATACACCTGCAACAAGCAATGCTGCAATGGAAGCGTCAGCAGCTGCTATTTGTTTTGCCACTGTAAACATTTCCGGAATTGCAATTACAAATGAAAGAGATGTATCTTTTACAAGAGTAATTACTTCATTAGTAACTGAAGGAAGAATTATTTTAAACACTTGTGGAAGGATAATTATAAAGAATGTTTCAATTTTATTATATCCTAATACTTGAGCAGCCTCATATTGGCCTTTAGGTATAGCTTCAATTCCTCCCCTGTAGATTTCAGCGAAGTATGCTGCATAGTTAATTGTAAATGCAATAATAACAGCAACAAATCTGTAATCAGCAGAAAGACTAATACCAAATAGGTAATATGGTGCGAAAAATACTACAATCAATTGCAACATCAATGGTGTACCTCTCATGATTGAAATGTAAATCTTCATAAGCCACCTTAAAGGTGCAAACTTACTCATTCTTCCTCCGGCAATAACCAAACCTAGAGGAAGAGAGAATAATAAAGTAAGCAAGAATATTTCAACAGAGGTAACCATACCTCCAAGCAATTGTACAATTACGTTGCTCAATATCATATAACTAATTCTCCCCTCTAAACTAATTTAATCTATTGTGTGATTAAAGATCCAGGAACACCAGAATCACTGTATTTTTCAGCGATTTTAGCTACAGTTCCGTCTTTAAACATTTCATCTAAAGTTTCTTGTACTTGGTCTCTTAAGTCAGTGTTACCTTTTTTGAATCCAATACCGTATTGTTCGGATGAAATGATTTCATCTAAAATAGTAAAGTCATCAGAGTTGTCTTTTGATGATACTTGGTATTGTGCAACACCGATATCAATTGCAACAGCATCACATGCACCTGATTCTAAATCCATGAATGCAGTGTTATAGTCTGCCACTTCGGTTAAGGTTGCAAAGGTATCTGCAAGAGTTTTGTTATCTTCTTGAAGAGCTGCAAGTGCAGATGAATCTTTTTGTGTTTCTACGGTTTTACCTGCAAGGTCGTCTAATGAGTTAATACCGGAATCTGATTTTACAACAACAACCTGTTTGTTGTCAATGTATGGTTCAGACCAGGTGTAGTCATCTTCTCTTCCGTTAATGGTAAATCCGTTCCAAATACAGTCAATAGAACCAGAATCGATTTCAGCATCTTTTGCATCCCAATCAATTGGCTGTTTGACTAAAGTCCAACCGTTTCTGTCACAAACTTCCTGAGCCAAATCTAAGTCGAAACCGACATAGTTTCCGCTGTTGTCTTTATATCCGTATGGAGGGAATTCAGCGTCAAAACCTACAATGAAAGTGTCTTCATCGTTGGTTACTTGGTCAGATGAATTGTCTCCCCCTAGGAAATCAAATAATCCTGCGCTTGCAGTACCTACCATCAATAAGGCAATTACTGCTAAAGCTACAATAAAACCTATTTTTTTATTCATTTAAAAACACCAGTATTTTTTATAGAATAGATAAATTCTAATCTACATGATGAAATTTATTTTTTAAAATATATATTTATTATTATTCAATCCCCATTAAAATTGGATTTTTGAAAAGATTTACCTAAAATTAATGATATGGGATGGAAAATGATGCAGATTTTTAAAAATCACTCATAAATAGAAAATATATTATACTTATTAAGATAAATATATAAGAAACTATTATTTATTTTCATAGCTATCTTATGAGAAAATATCAAAATTAACATGTTATGTTTATTAGACTGATAAAGGGATATAATGAGCAGGATAATTGCAGAGTTTTTAAATAATGAACTCATTATAAAAAAAGAGAGACCTATAAAAGGTTATTGTGACCTACAAATTATTAAAATAGAAGATTTGGTTTTTAATAAAGAATACCAATCTCAAATAAAAATATCCAATAGTTACCAGAAAAATCAGATAATTTTTCTAGAAGAAATAACTCCCGAAAAAGCATTAGAAATAGATATAAAAATAGCTGAATCACTGGGTAAAAACGAACAATCAATAATGGATATAAAAGCAGAATATGAGGATTTAATTAATAAAAATGAAATGAAAAAAAGAGCTGTTGCTGTTTATGTTAAAGATGAACAAATTTGCTATTGTTATGGGGAGTTAAATAGAATTTATAAAAAAATTGTAGAATTCATATATAAAATAGTTCATGTTAGTTTAAATAAAAATGGCATTTCTATATTCCTTTATTTGTACATTATAAACAAATTTAATCTTGAAATAACTGATAAATGGATGGGAGTAGGTGAACTGATAAAAGAAGAAGTTGAAATCCATGAAGTTCAGGATAAAATCCCAAAACTAAAAATTCCATTTTCAAAGTATAAAGCCCATATAAAAATAAAAAAATCAAAGCTTGATCAAGAAATACCTATAAATAATAATCTAACTATTAATCTGAATGTTAATGGAGAAACAGTTTCTTATAACTTAGGTATAATCGATAGGACAATAAATAATCCAAGATCATATTATTACCCAATAAAAAGTACTTTTGATGAAGAATATGCAATGCATATTAGAAGAAATAAAAATTCAAATCTAGTATTTGTTAAAAGATTAAAAGAACCAATTGAGAATACATTTAAATTTAGAATATTTGAAAGTAAAATGTTATCTTTTCTGATGTATTATGCTGCGAAATTTATGAAAAAAATAAGGCATAAAAAAATAAACTTATATTATGAAAAATATGCCGGGAAAGTTGAAGAGGGCGTATTTGATTTATGCAAGCAATGCAATTTGAGTAAAAACTCAAAAAATTACTTCTTAATAACTGAAGATTCTCCGGATTATAAAAAGATAAAAGATTTTAATTTTGTAGTTAAAAAATTTTCACTTAAGTATTATTGGTTAATTTATAATAGTGAAAGTTTTATTTCATCTGAAGCCCCTTTACATACCAATATCATAAGATCTAACAATAAATATTTGAGAAAAACTTTGCTTGAAAAGAAATTTATATTTTTACAGCATGGAGTAACTTACTTAAAAGCACATCAAAGTAATTCAGCATATGGAATTAATAAAGAAGCAGAACCTACTTATATGGTGGCAGGCAGTGAAAAAGAAAAAGATGTGATATGTGACATGTTAGAACTATTTGAAGAGAAAATCTGGAATACTGGATTACCTATTTTTGACACAATAAAACATAAACACTTAAATAATGAAACTGATGATTTTATAACAATAATGTTTACATGGAAACCTTATGAAGAACATTTTTCTGATTTTAGATTATCTTCATATTACAAAAATGTAATAGATGTATGTGACATTCTATTAAAATATATAGATAAAGATAAAATTTTTATTATTCCCCATCCTAAAGTTTTAGATTTATTAATGAGCACTGATATAAAAGATGGAGTATGGCAAGGCCCTATATCAGAGATGTTATCCAAATCTAAATTATTGATTACAGATTATTCCTCTGTTGCATATAATTCTTTTTATCAGGGCGCAGGAGTAATATTTTATCAACCGGATTTGGTATTTTATGAAAGAATAAATGGAAAGCTGATTCCAAAAAATGATGAATATATAGGTGAAAGAGCATTTAATATCAATCAATTTGAAGATATAATAAAACAAGTTATTAAAGATGGAAAAATTGATTTGACTAAATTAAGAACTGATGAATTTGAGCAAATCCACAAGTCAATTAATGAATATTCCGATGGTAAAAATATAGAAAGAATTTATGATAAATTAACTGAAAATAAATTAATTTAATTGATGAATTTACGCTTCTAACTTAAAAAATCCAATTTTCTCAAATATTGAGGTAAATATATGAATGAAAATGTTAACAAAGGAAAAATAGAAATCAATACTGAAGCTAAACCAAAAAAGAAGAGAATTTTTTATTTTGATCAAATTAGAGCATTTGCAATTATTTTAGTTGTCATGATTCATATCTGCAATGCATTTATGAAAGCCCATACAATTGGAACTGTAGGGTGGATGATTCCATGTTTAACTAAAGGATTCTGTACAATTGCTGTTCCATTATTCCTGATGATAAGTGGAGCATTATTATTAAATAAAGATTATGAATTAAAAGATTACTTAAGTCGCAGATTCGTAAGACTGATTCTTCCAGTAATATTTTGGGGTGTAATCTTTATAATACTCAAGATATATGCCGGTGGCAATACTTTGAGCATAACATCAATTTATGAAATGGTTTTATGGTTTTTAAATGAAGGTTACTGGTTTTCATGGATGATGATCAGTATGTATCTGTTTATTCCCATCATAAATTCATTTATTAAAGAATATAGTTTTAAAGGTATTGAATACTTTTTAGCAATTTGGTTTATTTATCTCATATTATTCAGCTTTAATGTATATCCGTTAGGCCAAATTGACTTATCAAATTTTGCAGGATACATAGGATATTTTGTATTAGGATATTACATTAACAATAAGGATTTTAATTTATCTTCAAAAAAAATGTATATACTTGGATTATTGATTTGCTTAACATTTTTTGCAATCAACGGATACTTAAGAATATTTGCTTTGTATCAGGGAGAGCTTGTAGAAAGAATAGGGCTGTTGGCAGCGCTGCAAGCTAGTGGAATGTTCTTATTTATAAAATATTTTGCAGTTCATTCAGAAAATAATCCTGAATCAATTTCAAACAAAATCTATTCCTTCTTTAAGGATACTGTCATCGGTAAATTAACCTTTTCAATTAGTATTTGCAGTTATGGAATCTATTTGACACATTATTATTTCCTACATATCGGATTAAATTGGATAGATAAAAATATTTTCCATATTTTTTCTGTTAATCCAATTAAAGCAATGCCTCTGATTTTAGTTGTAATAGTTCTCATATCATGGCTTTTAGTATTATTAATGAGTAAAATTCCTCATTTAAAAAAATGGGTTGGAACAGGGTGATTAGAACATTTTTTAAATGCTTTGGAAATCCCTTCCTTGGGAAGGGAGGTTCAATCCACTAAATTAATTTTAATTCCATTAATTTTTGATACAATCTTTCTATATTTTTCCCGTCTGAAAATTCATTGATTGTTTTATATATCTCTTTAAATTCTTCAGTTCTAACTTTATCCAAGTTTATTTTTCCATCCACTACCGTTTCTTTAATTACATCTTCCAATTCATCTATTTTAAATATTCTTTTTCCAATGTATTCATCATTATCAGGAATTAAGTTTCCAGTTTCTCTTTCATACACTTTGAGGTCTGGTTGATAAAATATAACTCCTGCGCCCTGATAGAAAGAATTGTATGCAACAGATGAATAATCTGTAATTAACAATTTTGATTTAGTTAAAATCTCTGAAATAGGACCTTGCCATAGGCTATCTTTCATTTCAGTATTCATTAAAGAATCAAATACTTTAGGATGTGGAATAATAGATATTTTACTTGTATCAATATATTTTGATAACAGGTCATATGTTTTTATGACGTTTTTGTAATAAGAAGACTCTCTAAAATCATGTAAATCTTCTTCATAGTGTTTCCATGTAAACATTACTGTTATAAAATCATCAGTTTGATTATTAATGTGTTCATATTCAATTGTGTCAAAAATAGGTAATCCGCTTTTCAGAAGTTTTTCTTCAAAAATCCCCAACATATCACATACGGCATATTTTTCTTTTTGACTACCTACAACCATGTAATTTGGTTCTGCCTCTTTTCCTTTTCCGTAAGGTGAATTTTGCTCATGTGCTTTTAAATAGGTAACACCATGCTGTAAAAATATAAATTCCTTTTCATACAACGCTTTTCTTAAATATTTGTTGTTTGATCTGATGATATTAATTTGTATTGGAGACTCTGATGAAATGAAATGATTACTATTATACAATAACCAATAATACTTAAATGAATACTTTGGAACTACAAATTCATAATCTTTGATTTTATCATAATCTGGAGAGTCTTTATCTATTATAAAATAGTTATCTGTTCTTTCACTTTCATTACATTTCAAACAAAGATCAAAAACCCCTTCTTCAGCTTTTCCGGCAAATTTTTCATAATAAAGATTTATTTTTTTATTCCTTCTTTTTTTCAGGAATTTTCCGAGTTTATACATTAAAAATGATGAAACTTTGTTTTCTAATACTTTAAATTTGAATGTGTTTTCAACAGGTTCCTTTAATCTTTTTACGAAAACCAAATTTGAATATTGGTCCCTTCTGATATGCATTGCATATTCATCGTCATACATACTACTCATTGGGAAATAATATTCAGTGAAATTATTCTCATCTATTCCTATCTTTGGTTTTCCTAAACGATATGATACTGTTTGCCCTTTAACATTCATTTTAATTGAAATTTCATTGTTAATTGGTATTTCATCTTTTTCAAGCTCGGATTTGTCAATTTTTATTCGGGCTCTATATTTTGAAAATGGAATCTTGAGTTTAGAAATCTTATTTGTAACTTCATGTATTGTAACATCCTTTTTGACAGAGTCACATATTTCAATCCGTTTATCTGTAATGTCAAATTTGAATCTGTTAATTATATATAAATAGAGAAAAATTGAAATTCCATTTCTGTTTAAGTTTACGGAAACTATTTTATATATGAATTCAATCAGATTTTTATAGATTTGATTTAAATCTCCGTAGCTGTAGCATAATACGTTATCCTTAACATAAACACAGACAGCTATCTTATCTTCATCATTCCTTTGGCTAAATTCATTTTTTATGCTTTCAATTTCCCTTTCGCTTTTAGTCAGTTTTATTGCATTTCTTACAGCTACATCCAGAGCATATTCATTTGAAACTTCATGCATTAAAATTATTTTATTATTTTGAGAACGGTTGGATGCTTTTACTTTAGCTTCATATTCCCTATTGATAACCAAATCTGCCAAATTAATCCTTTGTATGTCATTGTCACCTTCTCTATGCCTATCTATCTTTCTTATAATAAGTTCATCATCTATTAACTCGGCAGATATCTTGCTCATTTAGATTCCTCTTTATCTTATATTTAATAATTTTTAATATACTATTTTATATATTTCATTTGTAATTTAATAACTTTTTGATTATACATTTCAAGAATATCAGATTAAATTGCCTATTAATGATTTTCTGCCCATATGTCGGATAAGTCAGGAGGATTGCTCCTCCTTTCTCTCCTAAGAACCACATCGT
>CAZOYH010000007.1:0-27753 GCA_964583995.1 uncultured Methanobrevibacter sp. | reverse complement strand
TGAATCAGCGGATAAAGAGAAAAATGCAACGACAACATCATCATAAATACATAAAAAAATTATACAAAGACTATTATCAAGATTATCTATTGAATCTACTAACAAAAATTCATTGAGATCATCATCTCCACAATCAAAATAGATTGATTTAATCATATCCTTATCTGCCTTAATAATTTTTAATTTTTTTAAATCCATTACATCACAACCTAATTAAAATTTAACAAATATACTATAATTTATATAGTATTTAAACCTATCTAAATCGTTATTTTTAAATATAAAGAATTTTTAAAAGCAATTTTACGAAATGACAACAATATTACAAAGTCAAAACAATAACCTTTATATACTCCAAAGTCCAATAGGTACCTATAACAAATTATCTGGAGGTACCTATGAGAAATTTATTAAGACCAATAAGAAATAAAATTCCACAGATTTTACTGATAATATTCTTTTTAATCGTTCAGGCATACTGCAATCTGACCCTGCCTTCATACACAGCAGACATTGTAAATATAGGTATTCAGAATGCTGATGTTGATTTTATATGGGCTACTGGGGCAAAGATGCTTTTGATGGTTACAGTATCCGTTTTTGCAGCAGTTTTCATATCCTACTTTTCAAGCAGAGTATCATCAGGATATGCGAAGGATTTAAGAAAGATAGTTTACAGGAAAGTTTTAAAGTTCTCAAACCATGAACTGAACAATATTTCAAGATCATCCCTGATTACCCGTACAACAAACGACATTAACCAGATTCAAAGTGTAATCGGAATGATATTCACAACACTTTTGTTTGCACCTATTTTAGGTGTTGGAAGTGTTATAAAAGCATTTGAGCTTGGAACAGACCTTTCATGGATTATATTGGTTACATTCATTGTTGTTGCAGCACTTCTGATTTTTGTAGTTGCAAGAATCCTGCCATACTTCAAGATAACACAGGAAATTATAGACAGAATGAACAGAGCTACAAGAGAAATCCTAATTGGAATACCCGTAATCAAGGCCTTTGTAAGACAGGACACTGAAAGGGAAAAATTCGAAAAAATAAACAGAGACTTTTTGGATGTCAACCTCTATGTTTACAGAAACATGTTTATCCTAATGCCTGCAATGACATTGGTTCTAAATATAATGATTGTATTGATTTTATACTTCGGAGCATATGATGCACTGAACTCATCAATTCTTACAGGAGACATCATAGCATTTATCCAATATTCCACACAGATTGTAACATCATTCATTATGATGGGCGGTTTTTTAATTATACTTCCAAGAATACTTGTTTCAGGAAGACGTGTAGCTGAAGTCCTAAACACTGAAATTACAATAAAAGACGGTGAAATTACCCAAATTGAAGATAATCCAACTTTAGAATTTAGAGATGTATCATACAGATATCCAGGAAGTGAAAAGGAAACCCTAAAAGACATAAACTTTACTTTAAAACCTGGAAAGACCACTGCAATTATCGGAGGAACCGGAAGCGGAAAATCAACAATACTTAACCTGATTCCAAGGCTTCAGGACCCGACCTCCGGTGAAATCCTGATTGGCGGCAGAAACATTAAAGATTATACTTTAAAAGCTTTAAGAGATAAAATCAGCTTTACACCTCAAAAGGCAATTCTCTTTCAGGGGACTGTCAAATCAAACATGCTGACCGGAAAGGCAGATGCAAGTGATGCAGATATAGAAAATGCTCTTAATATGGCGCAGGTTGACTTTATTGAGTCAATTGATGATGATGTTGCTCAGGAGGCCTCCAACTTTTCAGGCGGTCAAAAGCAACGTCTTTCAATCGCAAGGGCAATCATTGGAAAGCATAGCTTTTATCTGTTTGATGACTGTTTTTCAGCACTTGACATGAATACCGAGGCAAAGGTGAAAAACAACTTATCCGAACTTTCCAAAGACTCAAGCATTTTAATTGTATCCCAAAGGATTTCAACAATCAAAGATGCAGATGAAATAATCGTGATGGACAACGGTGAAATAATTGATAAAGGAACTCATGATGAACTAAATGAATCATGCAGTATATATCACGAGATTGTAAAATCCCAAATTGACAATATGGAGGCAAGCTTATGAGCCCGCCACCTGCAAAAAGAAAACCCCCTGAAAAAGCAACAGACAACAAAAAGGCAATTAAAAACATATTGAAGCTTTTAGGAGGATATAAACTAAAACTAATAATTACTGTAGTTTGTGCAATATTTTCCACTGTATTTTCAGTAATATCTCCTTTGCTGATTGGTCTTGCAACAACAACAATATTCAATGGAATCAACAACATTATGCACCATACCGGAACAATTGACTTCAACAGTCTGTTTTTCTATTTAAGCATAGTTGTGGTACTTTATATCATAAGTGCAGTGTTTTCATACCTTCAAAGCTACTTTTTGGTAGGAATATCAACTGACATCAGTTATAACTTAAGGTCAAAGGTGATGGATAAGATTACCTCCCTTTCAATGGAAGATGTTGATGAAAACAAAAGGGGAGATATCCTCTCAAGAATGACAAACGATGTGGATTCACTTCAAACAGGAATTACACAGGCATTCCTCCAAATGTTGACTGCAATAATCACAATCATTGGTGTTTTTGCAATGATGCTCTACATCAATGTCTGGATGACACTTGCAACAGTCATTCTAATTCCTATATCATTTGTGATGATTATACTTGTAACAAGATACTCACAAAGCTATTTCCTAAAACAGTTGGTATTTAAAGGAAGTCTTAATGCCCAAATCGAGGAAACATTTACAGGCCATGACATAATCCGCGCATTCAACCAAGAAGACATTTCAATAGAAAAATTCGAAAGTGACAATGACAACTGGTATGACCAGGAATGGAAATCACAATTCTTCTCAAGCCTAACAGGACCTGCGATGAATTTTATTTCAAACTTTGCATATGTCCTGATTGCGGTTTTAGGAGCAATATTCGTGCTTCAAAGAACAATAGCTGTTGGAGACATACTTGCATTTTTCCAGTACATTGAAAACTTCACAAGGCCAATCCAACAAATCACAAGAGTCATGAACCTTGTTCAAACCGCAATGGCTGCAACAGAAAGGATTTTTGAGTTTCTAGAACTTGACGATGAGGAAAACCCGTCAGATAATCAAATCACCTCACTTAAAGATGAAATAACATTTGAAAACGTGAGCTTCGGATACACACCAAACGAAAAAATCATCAAGGATTTGTCATTCAATGTTAAAAAAGGTGAAAAAATAGCTATTGTCGGTGAAACAGGAGCCGGAAAAACAACAATCGTTAAACTGCTCATGAGATTCTATGACGTAAACAACGGCTCAATCAAAATCGACGGAGTGGACATTGAAGAGTATGATAAGCATTCACTTAGATCAATGATTGGAATGGTCCTGCAGGATTCATGGCTGTTTTCAGACACCATTGCAAACAATATCCGTTACGGTAACTTGGATGCCAGCGATGAAGAGGTAATTGAAGCTGCAAAGCAGGTTTATGCTGATAATTTCATAAATCAGCTTCCTGACGGCTATAAAAGCGTTTTAAATGAAGACACAGACAACATTTCACACGGTCAAAAACAGCTCCTGACAATAGCCAGAACAATCCTATCCAGAAAAGAGATACTGATTTTGGATGAAGCAACATCAAGTGTTGATACAAGAACAGAAAAGCTAATTCAAAAGGCAATGGACAGATTAATGGAAAACAGAACAAGTTTCATCATAGCTCACAGATTGTCAACAATCAAAAATGCAGATAAGATTCTAGTGCTCGAAAATGGTGAAATCATCGAATCAGGAACTCATGATGAGTTGCTTGCCAAAAAAGGATATTACTACAATACTCTAAACACACAAAACAAGGAGAATATAATATGAACGAATTGATCTTTCACAAATTAGTTTTTATTAACGAATCCCTTAAAAGGAGAAATGCAAATGAAAAAAGCATTTCAAGAGGACAGGGCAGGATTCTTGCCATACTACATCAAAAAGACGGGATTTCAACAAAAGACCTATCTGAAATATTAAATATCAATGTAACCTCATTAAATGAAACTCTAAATAAGCTAATAAAAAAAGGTTATATAAAAAAGGAAAGTTCACCGGATGATAAAAGGGTATTGCTCATTTATCTAACAGACAAAGGCCGTGAATTCAAGTTCCAGAAACCGAAAGACATCGATATTTTCGATTGTTTAAGTGACAGTCAAAAGGAAGAGTTCAATAACTGCCTTGATTTAATATCCAGAGAACTGCACCGCAGACAAAGAAGAGAAGATCCTGAAAAATTTGAAAAAATGCTTCAGCACAGAAAAAAAGTATTTGAAAAGGTTTTCGGTGATGAAATAGATTTAAAAGAATGGTTTAGATTACTTAACAAAAAGTAATCTAACCTAATTTTTCAAGGCTTTCTCCCCATGTTCTCATTGACTCTTCGTCAAGATACTCAATGGAGTTGGCCTTTTTGAAAAATTCATCTGCATATTTATATTCTCCCCAGTCAAAGTAAGTGTATGCCTTACCTTTAAGGGCTTCAAATGAATTTTCATCATCACTTAATATTTTATCATAAACGCTTATTGCATCACCAAACTCATAATTGAGCCTGTTTGCATTTGCAATGGCCAACCAGACTTCAGTGTTATCCTCAACGGACAATGCATTGATAAACTCATCGATTGCATCATCATACTCTTCAAGGTTGACTAATGCCTGACCTTTAAGATAGTATGCATCGAAATTAGTGTTGTTTACCTCGATAGCTTTACTGCAAAGCTCAATAACCCTAATGTTTGTCTTATAAAAATCCACAATTTCATCAGATTCCAGTTTATTGAATTTGCGTCTTGCTCTTCTGACGTAATCCTCATCCCTGTTTAGAAACATCTGAGTGTCTCTGTATGATTTTTTAACTGAATGTGGAAAATCATCTGAATTTATAATTTCAGACTTGAATTTGGACATGTCATCTACGATATCGTCAATCTGGTCAAGAGTATCTCTTCCGAATTCCTCCAAATCAAACTCATCTATTCCGTTTAAGTCCAATTCTTTAAGTATTTCCCTACTTTCATCTCTTAAAAAGTCTATACCATCCGAAATGTTTTGAATTAATGTAGATTCAAAGTAGACTTTATCATTTTTTCTTTTGTTGACTTTAATGTCTTCTGCATCTTTTTTCATGGTATCACCCACAAAATTATTTGTGGTAATGATATTGGTTTTTAATCTTAAAAATCTTTCTATTTGAGAAAATTGATTTTAAGTTGTAAAATTGTATAAAACTGTAAAATTTATCTTAATATATAATATTACAATCAAATATGATTATTTACCTAAATTAAAACAATAAAATATATTTAATAGTAAAATAAAGTATTATTATGGATTCAAAAGAGATTATTGAGAATTATCATTATGAAAAATTATCGGCAGAACATGACTTAAGCGATTTTTCATGCGGAGTTGATGACTTAGACGAATTCTTAAAAGACGATGCTTTAAGAGAACAGGAAGAAAAACCTAAGTGTTACGTATTTAGCCATTTATGATAACAAAATAATAGGTTTCGTCACAATTTTAAATGATAATATAGCTTATAATATTGTTAAGAAAAATGTGAAAACAAAATATAAAAGTTATCCCTCTGTAAAAATTGGTCGTTTAGGTGTAAACATTAACTACAAAGGTTTAAAGATAGGAACAATGATTTAGATGACATTTGTATGGATATTAAAGAATTATCAGAAGAAATAGGAATCAAATTTATAGTTGTTGATTCTTATTGTAGTGCAAGGAAATTCTATCTGAAAAACTCATTCACCCAAATCAACTTACACAATCCAAAAAAAGCAAAAAGAAAAGCATTAAGAGACAAACACAAAACTATAACAATGTTTAAAGATATTAAAAAAAATTTAAGATCCCTATCTAAAAACCGGGACTCTTCTTTTCTCTTGCATTCTTTTTGAAATTTCTCTTTCTTTGTTATTCATAGGTCTTTTAATATATTCCTGCAATTCTTTTAAAGATTCTCCCTCAAAAACAGGAGTTGGAGCAATAGGTTTTGCCATGATTTTCACCTAAACAATTGTATATACTTTCTAATTTATATATTTTCTATTATAAATTACTTCAATTTTACGAATCCATACAACTTTTTTCTTATTTGCTGTTTTTAGAGCTTTGCCTTATCTTTTCATGGTAAAAATAGTTAATAATAATCGGTTTATCGGAAGGGTTAATTAAAAATGGTTCTTCATCAATGACATACATATAGTCATTTTCCAAAGCAAACTTTTCTACTTTCTCGTCCAATTCTCTCCAATAATCCATGTTTTTGAATCTATAGATGTCTTCATAGAACATCTCCAAATCAGGATACTTTTCTGAAATATAATCCAAAAGGACTTTCTTATATCCTCCACGAAGATTTAAGTTTTCAAGCCAGATATAGTCAACATAACCTGTTACCTCTTCAATTATTTCAAAAACATCAGTAATCCCCGGAAAAATAGGTGATATAAAACAGACTGTCTTGATTCCTTCATCATGAAACCTCTTAAGAGTTTCAAGTCTTTCTGAAATAGGTGAAGCATTATCCATATCCTTCCTGAACTCTTCATCCAAAGTATTGATTGAAAGTGAAACGATAGGGTCTGGAAACTGTTTAATCAAATCCAAATCCCTTAATATCAATGATGACTTTGTTGTGATAATCAGATTAACATCAACACCTTTGAGTTCCTCCAAAAACTCCCTTGTCCTTTCAAATTCCCTTTCGCACTGATGATAACCGTCAGTTACAGACCCAACAATGATGGTTTTGCCCGAATATTTTTGAGGGTTTTTGATTTGAGGCCAATGTTTGACATCGACAAAGCTTCCCCACTGCTCTTTATGGCCTGTAAACCTTTTCATGAAGTCTGCATAACAATACTTACAGGCATGTGCGCAGCCAACATATGGATTGACCGTGAAGCCTGCAATCGGCAGGTTTGACTTTGAAATTACTGATTTTACTTCTTTGTGATTAACTAACATTAATTAAAATTAAGAAATTAAAATATATAAATCTACATGCCGCAATGTAAATTATAAATAGTTAACTGGCAAGTTAATATAAACAACTTTACAACCAATAAAATAATTAATTTTAAAGAAAAGATATCAAAATATTAATCATATTTTAGAAATAAAAAAAGAAATAGAAGTTGACATAACTCCTATCTTTTAATAACAATTGTACTTTTTGCACTAATAGTATATTTAGCATCACCAGATGAAATCACAACTTTATGTAAACCAACTTTTAAAGATTTAGTGTTAAGATTAGCAATACCTTTGGAGTTGGTTTTTAGAGTGTAAATTTTTGATTTTTTACCAGTGAATACTTTGATTTTTACTTTAATGCTTTTAACTGCTTTATTATTTGCTTTGTTTTTAACAGTTACTTTAAAGTATTTGGATTTTTTAACTTTAGCTGTTACCTTTGGAGCTTTAACAGAAGTTTTTGCTTTATCAACTTTAATAGATGAAGTTTTTTCAACATCATATTTCTTATCTGTTGAAGTGATAATCACTTTGTGAGTTCCAATAGCTAAAGTGGATGCATCTTTAAATGTAGCTACACCGTTTGCATTGGTAGTAACATATTTGGTTACATATTTGCTTCCAGTGTATATTTTTAAAGCAAGTTTTAGCCCACTGACTGGTTTATTATTCTTATCTAAAACGTTAACAGTGAATGTTTTACCAGAATCATAAGTTGTAGATAATGCATTTGCAGTTACTGTTGTTTTAATAATTGCATCTTGAGTAGTTACAATTATTTGATTTAATGCTAAAATAGTAGAACCAGTAGCAACAAATGAAATACTATTTGAATTAGCAATAGAGTTTGTTATATCCTCACTATAAAGACCAACAGAATTAGTACTGCCATTCCAAACATCTGCAGAAACATCTCCATTGAATATTACATTTCCTTCACCAGCTTGAGCACTAGCTGCAAAAATATATAACATAGCACTATTTAAATAATCAGTTGCAACATTTATTACACTATCAGTACCTGCAATCCTACCAGCATTATTATTTCCGTTAGATAATAAATCAGCACCCTCAGCAAAGTAAACATTAGTTATAACATCACTACCATCAGTATCATATAAGTAAACTAAAGTTGATGGATAAACTGCAGGAGTTTTAGCTATTTTGTTTAAAACTAATGAATTATTACCTTGAGCAATTAAATTAGTAACATCATAAACTAAAAGTCCGTAACCATATTTACCATAATTACCTAAATTACCTTGATCTCTGAAAATTGATATAGGAACAATAGCGATATCGTTAAATGTAGTATTAAACATGTTAATGTCTTCACTAGCTAAATTAGGATTAAACCAGTTGTAAGGCACATAAATAAATGCTTTAACAAATGAAGAATTTTCACTTAAATTAATTTCCCAAATATCAGTTCTGTTTAAAGTAGCAGCAGACAGATAAGTACTGTCATCCTTAATATCAACAACAATTCCGCCTGTAACACTAATGCTGCCTGATTGTTCTATATAAGAAGCATTATAAGCAAAATCTTTACCTAAGTTACCATTATATAAAACAGGGACTGTTTTATTAGCACTGGCAACAATATTATCACTGAATTTAACATTTACTGCATAAGTAACTTTAGTATTATTAGCACCGTTAACTGTAGTTTCATCGACTGGTCTGATAGTAGGGTCGGTTAATAAGAAAGTTTTTTGGTTTTCACCATCAAGTTCGATTTCACTACTATCCACCACAACATCATCAGCCAATAATTCAATTACATATTTACCTTTTTTATCTGAGTTTACATTGATAGTTAAAGTATTATTAGTTCCAGCATAACAAGTATTTACACTAGTATATTCAGTAGCTAAACTTACATCTATTTTAACATTAGATTGTACCTTTAAAACTGACAAAACATTTTTAAGTGAGGCATAAGTACCAGTTCCAACATTCATTGATACCAATTCAGTTTTTTGACCATTTTTCATTTTGCTGGATACAACCCAATAATTATATTGATAATAATTTCCAGCAGTATGATTAATCGCATCTCCTATAAGTTCATCATTTAAGATAAAACTACCATCAGCACTTGAAAGAGCAACATTCACTAACTCTGCACTAACAATATCATTTAAATTTTCAGTAGAAAATATTGTTGTTACATTTGTTTTTGTCCATTTTTGAGTAGAATCTATCCAATAATTAATTTTATCATTATCACCATCATCATATGCTAAAATTAATGCAATTAACTTTATTCTTCCATCAAATGTTTTATTTTCCATTTTAAAAGTATCTACTTTTATTGAAATTGATGAACCATTCAATCCTTTTAAATAATCTGTCAGATCATAATTCATTTGATAGTCTGAATAACATTTATTGGTGTGATTATTTACAACATAAATTGTTCCATCAGTACTTCCATCTTCAATCCATAACTGTTCGGTTGCTATTTGTTTTTCGCCATTAACAGTGTTTAAACTTACATTGGCTATAGACCCATGAGTATTTTTAGCACTACCCGCATAAACGTTCACATAAAGTTCAGCGCTTTTGATTTCCTTGGCTTCAGAAGGAATCTCATAAGTTAACTCCCCACTGGTATTCCATGGATTTATAGTAACTACATCCACATCCCCTGAAACTTCACCAGAATCTGTGCTTTGTAAATCATCTGCACTAACAGCACTTAACGAAAAAACAACCATGAAAATTAATACAAATAAAAAAATTAATGATTTATTTCTCATAATATCCCACAATTATTTTTAGGTTTTTTATTTAAAGTAAAAAGAAATAAGAGGTAATTCATTTGAATTTGAACATGACATATCTTTAAATAAAATAACCTTAATGTTAATGAAGTAGTAATAACAATATAAAGATTATCTTATTACTAAAACAAGAAAAAAGAATTAAAAAGTATTATTTTATTAAAAAAGTAATACTGAATAACAGAAAAACATGAAAAAAGTAATAATAATTAAAAAATAAAAAAATAAAAAGTAATACTTTTTATCAATCATATATTATCCTTCAACCATTATCAGCTTACCCGTCGACGGGTCTTTGTAAACTTTACCCATTTCCATATAACCTTGACCAGAGCTGTCAGAAGACTCTGGAGTATCATTTAACTCCTGACCTTCAGTTACCTCAGTAATTTCTGCATGAGAATCTTGAATAGCTTGACTTTGGTCTTGTGAAGTATCTGAAAATACAACACTTTGCATGTTCCAGCTGATTACAACAAAGATTAAAAATCCAACTGCTATAACAAGCATTGCATCAACAAGATTGGTGGTTCCAGCCATCGGATCCTCTTCACCTTCACTGAACCGTTTTTTACATTTCCTTCGAACCATAATCAAAGCTCCATCATTGTTTTAATTTATCTAAAAGAGCATCAACCAAAGCATCCAAGTTGGATAAATCCTCTTCATACCATCTGCGCCTGATTTTTGATACAAAATAACCGACAGCACCGGCACCAATACCTACAACAGTTGTATCGAATGCAACAATAATAGCACTAGCCAATGTATTTACATCACCAGCACCTAAAGCGGCAAGTCCCGGACCCATTGGAATTAAAGTACCCATTAAACCTAAAGTCGGTCCAATACGAGTTACAATATCAGTTCTTTCAATTGTTTTTCCAAGTTTAGTTTCTTCAAATTCAATTAATTTACGTGCAAGGGTTTGTCTTGTATCGACGGTTAGTGATTCCGCACGCAATACTTTAACCAAAATAACCTTTTGATTATCATATAACTTTGCATTTTTAATAATATTCATCAATTCGTCAGAAGAATCTGCCTTAGATATTGCATAAATCAACTTTTCAAGTGTATCTGGTGTGACTTTCTTACGAGAAGTGTATTCCGAAATAAGACTACCCAACACAAGTATAGCAAAAAATGCAAAGATTACTAAAAATATGATTACAGGAATCTGTAAGCTCTGTGCAATCATATTCAAACCGGAAGTTAATATTTCACTTCCGGGAATTGTTGTTACCATATAATATCACCATTAATCTAAATAACTATTATTTTTAAAGTAAAATCCGCCTAAAAACATTATCATTAAAACCAAAACAAAAACCGCTAAAACATATTCCGGAGAAGCAATTGTAATTGCATCCATTGGATTTTGCAACAATGCAGTAATGTTCGGTAAAAATAAAGCAGACAATAAGAAGTAAATTCCTAAAAAGAACATGAAATTTCCCAAAACTATAGGATAAGGTTTGTTAATAAACTTGATAAGATAATTTGAAGCAAAATAAGTTGCAATAATTGTTAAAACTAATGCAAGTGCTACAACAACACTCAAATTAAAAAGGCCTAAACCTACGGTAGGTGCTACCAACATTATACTTACAATAATTGATCCAAAACAACACGGACATGGTGCAACAACTGCCATGCAAGTAGCTGCAGTTGTATTTTTTTCAAATACTTTATATTCTCTAATTGTAAAAATTCCTGCCAAAATCATTATAACTGCCATTATCAAGAAGAATTCAAAATTATAAGTGTAAATCAAATCAGTAATTTGAGCAGTGTAAAACGATGATATCTCTGTTAAAATTAAAACTCCACCACCATAACCTATTGAAACCAATGCCAAATACCTTTTAGACATGTTAGCAAGTCCTGTAGCAAGACCTAATTTAATTCCAAAGATTAAAACAGCGGACAAAATTCCCAACTGCCATAATAAATTAATAACTTCCATCCATATTCCCTCTTAAAAAATAAAAAATAAATGAATTAATCATAATTTCTCCCTGAATAATTCATCTAAATTATTTGATTTTTTATCTTCATCTTTATCTCTAAAGTAACCGACTCCAATTATAAGAATTAAACATATGACTCCTAAAACTGCAATTAAAGACATACCAACTTCACTTGCTGATTGTTGAGTGACTGGATTGATTTCAATGGATTTTTTTACGTCAGCACCTTCCATTGATGAACTTCCAACATCTCCAGAAGAACTGCTTTCACCCACATCAGATACAGCATCACCATTTGAATTTGCATTGCTTTGTGAATACTGATTGTTTGTAGTAGTTGAATTAGAAGATATTGTTGAGCTTGAAGTTGAACCTTTTCCAGGATTTGGAGTTGAAGGGTCAACATTTGACGGATCCACATCAGTTTCAGGTTGAATATTTTGAGAATTATTCATGAATACTGGATTTTGAGTTGCATCATACAATTTAGGAAGCAACTGTGCTAAAATATCCGGATTAACATACTGAACTGCCCATTGCATCATAGCAATGTTACCACAACTACAGTCACAACACGCAACACCGTTTTTAACGGTTGCCTGAGCCCATGTATTTGCAATATCGCTCAAAGTTGCCTCATCGGCTTGCCAATAACCCTCATGGATAGCAGTTAACATTGTTCCACTCATTGAAATAAGTGAATAGGCATTATTTCCACTTGCCAGCCAATCATTAACACCCAAACCATATTTATCCTTGTAATAAGTATTGTAAACCCTATTCCACAAATCATTTGAAACAGAAGCAGGTCTTGTTACTTGCCAACCATATAAATTACTGACAAATTTATTGGACATGTAACGAGCACCACTATATCCTTCATTCATCATTGCCTTAATCCAGCTTGGATTATCATATCTTGCAGCAATTTCCCTATACATTACCTCTTCTAAAGAGGATATATATGCATTATTTTTATCAGCATACATCAATACATTCATTTTTGGGGATTTTCCAGAAACATTTTCAACTGCCATGGATAAACCTCCCCAATAATCAAAGAAATCATCATTGTCAAGTACACCATACTGATTTGTATTACGGCTTGTAACAATGGTGTCTGAATTGGATAATGCCCTAATGAAAACTAATGGATTTGTATCTCCCCAGTAGTTTTTGGAATACATATTTCCCATTCTGCCCAAGTAAAATTGAGCTAATTCATCAGTATCATTCCATGTCCAAGACATTGATACCAATTTTGAGATTCCTGCACCGTAATCACCATTAGGAGGAGCAAAAATTCGAGTAATCGCACATTCACCTGCATAAGATGCATCATATCCAATACTTAAATAATAAAGACAATCCTCAATCCAATGTTGAGCAACATAATTGGAATCCAGAGGCTCTGATGAAACACCATAATAATTTATTCCACCAACAACACCTTCAAGAGCTTCTTTTAACTCTTTACCATGTTCACTGTTCATTAATGTCTTATTATTAATTAAAGTAAAGTATGATCTGGCCAATGCAACTCTAAAAGCATTGTCTAGAAGAATAGATTGAGATGAATATAAATCCCTGAATAGACCACTGGTAATTACTGTTACATCAATTCTTTTTTTGTCCCATCCGTCAGGACGGGTTAAATCCTCAAGTTTAATGACTTCAGGCATTGAACCAACTTTTTTACCAGTAGGATTTCCTTCATCATCATAACCTGCACTTGAAGAATCTGTCCAAACAGGCTTCATTCCAAGCAAATAAAGAACTGTTGAAACAAGTGCACCATCATCCCTTGCTGTTTCCACACACCATATACCCATGATAACCTTTTCAGTCGTATCATTCAAGTCAGCTAATGTCAGTAATGCAAGAGTTTTAGCATAATTCCAGGCATCCTGAGTTGGAAGCTCACTGGATTGGTCCTGAAACATGTTTCCACCTGTTGGAAGAACACTTGGTTTTACAACAATTTCTCCACCTTCACTTACAGGAATATACCTGCCATTTAATCCATTAAGCATTGAATCAAGTTCACAAGATATGCTTTGATTAATCAAATCAATGTATGTTTTTGCAAGATTAAGACAAGCCAGTATCTGGGTACTGTTGAATTTAGCATTTTCATTAATTAAAATTGAATTTACAGTATTCACATCCCAGTAAATCAAAGCTTTACAAATATCATAAGATTTATTCAGGATAAATTCCCTTTCAAAAGCAGATAAGTCAGCATAATCCTTTGAATAGTAGATTTTGGAAAGTTCACTGAATAGATTAAGTGTTCCCTGATTGTTTTCCAATACACAATCATGAGCCAACATTGCACTTACAGTGTTGGCCAAGTCTGCTTCACTCCATTCTTCACCTAAAGCATGAAGCCCTAGAGGATATAATGTATCCTGAGTTGATTTGAGAAACGTATTAATCTTTTGAATTAATGAAACATCAGAAATATTATTAATTTCAGTTTTATCAATTCCCAAATTAGTTGAATAATCATTATCAACTATCAAATCCCTTATTTTTTGAGATATACCAGTTTTTTCAGCTTTATTTTTTGCATTATCATAATCATTGACCAGATTTGCTAAAACTGTCAGGTTACCATATAAATGAGTGAAAGCCATTGGAGAGGTTAAATGTGAAATAATTACTGCAAAACCTCTTCTTTTAGCTTGAATAGCTTCTCCCAAACCGTCACTGATATAGAAATATAATTGGGGCACGTCCCCCACAACAACAGATCCATAATCAGTTGAAGACAAAAGAATCTCCTTACCAGGTAACCATTCATGTGTAGCATGTCTTCCTACAAAAATCATTGAATTAGGATAACGGGTTTGCATATAATAATATGCAGCCAAGTATTGATGTGTTGGAGCAACGGCAGTACAGTGATATAAATTTTCAATATCGGACTCCCATCCTCTTTGAGGCTCTGGAGCAATGAATACATTTCCAAATGTTAAACCTGGAATTACAAAGTAATCTGTACCATTTCTATTTACCACCATAACATTGCCTGGAGCTTCACCCCAACCATTTAATCCTGAAATGTTTAATTGCTTAAATTCATCAAAATACTTTAAATATAACTCATAATAATCCTGATTTTGAGTTGCAGCATAATTTTTCAATGCACTTACAATATTTTCTAAAACTTCCTTAGCATTGGCTGATTTTTTTTCTGGAAGAAGAGCAACAACCTGATTGAACCAGTCATCAATGGTATCTGAGATTGTAAGTGTATAATTTAGCTCAACAGCTCTTTTGGTTAACTCGCCAATATATGCCACACTTCCATTTGTCACTTGAATTTTAACGATGTCATCAAGTGAGTTAAACCATGACGTATATTCATCAACCGGAAGCAACACTACACCACTGCGGTTTGCTAATTTTTCAAGCTCACCAGGTGCCCAAGTAGCCACGTTAATACCGCAAGAGATTATCAAGTCTTCAAGTTCAGATACATTATTTGGTAAATCTCCAACATTATATCCAGCGCTTTTCAAGGTATAAAGCATATTATAGATACTTTTGATTGTATCCAAGTAACTTGAACCTATATTCTGTTTTCCAGGAGGATAATTATAGTAGATTATTGAAATCAATTTATCTTCATTTAATGTGTATTTTAAATCCACCCATGAATCGATTCTATCGGCTAAAAGCTCAATATTGCCTTTGTGAGAAATATAAGTAGTGATTCTGGCTCCAGTTAAGTTAGATATGTAACTTGAAGCACCACCAATGAATGTTGCATCTATTATTCCCTGAGTCTCTGCAATAGTAATGTGCCACCATTTATCACTTTTTTCGGTTGTAAGACCTGTAGAGCCTAACTCCCACTGTTCATTGGAAACATAATCTGAGTGTACTGCACGAAAAACAGGCACTCCAACTTCTTCAAAGAAATCTGTAGCCTTTGTGAAGTTTTCCCCACCTACACCATATGCAACCATGGATACAATCGCATCGACATAAACATCATAAGACGAAGAATCTGCTAAAAATCCAGCAATATCTCCTCCAGCACTTGTCCATGATTCAACCATAACAGCCAACTGTTCAGCAGAACCTCCTGCAGCAAAGACTGGAATTACATTGTATCCTCTTGATTCCAGAGATTCTATGATTGAATAGCAAGTGTGTAATTGCTGGGATTCTATATACATAGTACTTTCCAAAATACCTACAGTCCGAGTGTTAGAATGATTAAAAAATGTTGCAATATACTCATCTAGCGAATACCATCTGTCCCTATAAATTCCATAAGTTTTACTGCCTGTAAATGTAGGATTTTTATATTCCTCATCCAACCCCAAATAATTTAAAACATATAAAATTTGATTTTTCAAATTATCCTTGTCATTCAAATCCTTATAAAGAATCATTTGATTTAAAAAAGAGTTGAAATTTGCACCGTCAGTACTTAAATAATTGTATACATTAGAGTAAGAAATTCCTCTTTTGGTGTTCTTGAAATAATTAATCAATTCTTCATTGGAATACGTTTTAAAAATCTTTTCATAGTTCAAGGTATTGTTTCTGATTAAGTTTATTGAGCTTGATTCTGAATTTAGATTACCTGATGGTGGCTCCAATACAAGAAACATCTTCTTATTTGATAAGGATGAATCTTTTGTTAAAACACTGGTTAACACTGAATCAACATCACTGCTTATCCACTCTCCGATAAATACATCACAAGCAGACAAGTAATAAATTAATTCACTTTCATCCATTGTTTTAACCTGATCACCACTTCTGATAACCAAATTTACATTTTTTAATTTGTTCTCTTCAAAAAGTTCTGAGCTAGCCTTATCCAGAATGTTTACTCCGGGATTATCACTAATTATAAATAAAGTAGTTTCTTGAGAATTTTTAATATTCTCGTTTGAATCATCAATTGAAATCTTTTTAGAAGTATTGTTGTCGTTAACTTTTAACAAATCATCACAAGAAACCTGATTGAGATTATCAGTGCAATTTTCTTCAGCAAAAACTGTGTGAAGGAAAATACTTGATAAAAGTATTATTAAAAGTATCCAGACAATTTTTTGTTTATTTCTAAAAAAATTCATTCAAAATCCTCATTAGCTTTAAAGATTTGTAGCAAAATTTTAAAAAAAAATATTACTACATTATACAATTTATAATAAAAATAAATATAAGTCTTTCTAAAAAAAGTAATACAAAAACCCTTTAAATCATCAAAAAAGTAATACTAATTGTAATTTAAGATTAAAAGTAATAATTAACATTTAAATAAACAAAAAAAGAGTAATACCCCATAATTAAGTAATACTAATTATGGAAAATAAGCCTAAAAATTATTACTACAAATTTTTTTAAATTTGATATTGAATATCCAAATGCATATAAAACCTATAAATGATCCTATATTCATTCCGATGATTGCTCCAAGATAGACTCCAAACACTCCCAATGCCATTGTGATTCCCATAATATATGCAAATGCCATGCTCAATACCAGTTCCCTTAAAACCGTCAAACCCAGAGACTTAAAACCGGAACCTACACCCTGATATGCATATGCTGCTGTTGCTCCAAACGGAATCATAAAGTTATAAAATACCAGAATCTGCAGTATTTCAGCAGACCTATCCACCAATGCCAAATTGCCTGCCTGGAAGTTGAATATTTCACAAATCGGATATGCGAAAATAAAGAATACTGCACAAATCAGCAATGTGATTGTCAAACTGAGCAATGTTGAGTATTTTATTGTTTCATTGAAGTTTTTCCAGCTTCGGGCCCCGTAGGCTACACCTGAAACGGTTATTGTTGCAATCCCTATTGCCATACATGGCAGAAATGCAATTGATATGAATCTCCATGCGATTGTAAATGAAGCCACTTCACTGACCCCTGCAGTAGTAATGATTAAATAATTTAAAATAATTGCCACAAGAGAAAATATAATCTCTTCTGTTCCTGCAGGAAGTGAAACGACAAGGATTTCCTTATATATTCCTAATTTACGTTTATAGTTTGACAGTTTGAACTCAAAAAATGTATCCTTTTTAACATAAATCCAGTAAAGCATCCAGACAAAGCCTATAAATGATGCTATAACCGTAGCCAATCCTGCGCCGAATATTCCCAAATCCAAACCAAAAATTAGAATTGGATCTAAAATCATGTTTAAGATTGCAGTCAATATCAATGGATTTGTTGCTCTTTTGACATCCCCTTCGGCTCTAAAAACGCTTGCAGTAACGTTTGGTGCCAGAAATACAATATTTAACAAAAATATTATCTGACCATAATCAAGGCAATATGTGCTGACTGATGATGCACCAAGAAGCATTATCAAGTCGTCCAAAAAGAAAATCCCCACAATTAAAACAACAATAGAAACCAGTAGCATCAAAATAAATGAATGCACTACAGCATTATTTGCATCATTGAATTTTTGAGCACCGACATATCTTGAGATAAGTGAATTTGCACCTGCCCCGACACCGCTTCCAAGACCAATAATAACCAGATACAACGGAGAGATAAAGCCAAGTGCCGCAAGTGCATCTGCATTTATCCCTGCAACCCAAAAACTGTCTATCAGATTGTTTAAAAACATCAAAAGCATTGAAAAGATTGTTGGAAAAGCCAATTTGTTGATTGCCTTTCTCGGATTTCCTGTAATTGAGTCGATATTGGAATTCATATTATTTCTTATTCCTTTTAACCAAATCTTCAAGATGGTCAAATTTCTCATTAACGTGTCTCATTACAATTGCCACCGTTAATGTTGCAGTACCGACAGTTGACAATATAAAACCTGCCCAGACTAAAAATAATGCGTTGAGCTTACCTAATCCCGTGTTACCTAAAACAGCATAACCGTTACTTGTAAATGCATTTGAAACCATGACAAGGGAATTTATTGGAGTGACATCCTCAACGATAATGGTTACAAAAAAGCTTATGAACACCATTAAAAACAGAAGCATTATTGTTATTCCAAGACTGTTGTCTTCTGTATATTTGACGAATTTTCCGTAATACTGCTTAATGAAGTATAAGTAAGCTATTACATGAAGAATATCTATCCCAACCAGTGCGGTTTGTGAAAATATCAGATAAGATAGAGATCCAAATGGAATTAAACAGAACAGAATTAACATATTTTTAAATGAATCCCTTTCAACACGAACTGCAAGATATATTGAAACTATTACATCAAAAATCAAGAGGTTAACTGAATCACGCCAGCCGATAGCGACATATAAAATGTTCATGACAAGAATAACTATCATTATCAGGTAATATACCTGCCTTATGGACAATATCTCTTCCTGAGGCAGATACTCACTAGGATTAAAGAATCTTGATGTTTTAAAATAGGAAATGTTCTTAATCTTATCATATGAAAATCTTACAGCAAAAACCAGAACAGCAAAAACTCCACATGTAACTAAAAACTCTACAATAAGAACCAATGATGAAAAAATTAAGTCATTCATCGCCATCACCATCCTTAATTAACTTTTCAAGCTCGTTAATACGTTTGTTAAAGTGTCTAAGTAAAATTGTAGCTGTTAGAGTTGCAGTACCTGCACCTGATATGATGTAACCTCCCCAGACAAGGAAAATACTGTTAATTTTTCCGGCAATGGAATGACCTAAAACTGCATAACCATTACTTGTAAATGCATTTGAAACCATAACCATAGAATCCATAGGATTTACACCTTCAACAACCTGAGTTATTAAGAAACTAAGAAATATTATTGAAAACAGCAGTATTATAGTTATTCCAAGACCATTTGATTGAGTGTATTCCATGAATTTGTCATAATACATTTTAATGAAGTATATGAAAATGAGAACATGTACAATATCCAAAAGTCCAACCCAGCTTAAACCGAATAAGCTGTATGCTAAAGCACCATATGGAATCAGTAAAAACCATAAAATCTTATTTTTAATAGAGCTTTTATCCAAAGTGACTGCAATATATAGTGAAAGAGCAATGTCAAATACTGCAAAATAAATCAGATCGACATTTGCAAACATTAATGAATATAAAATATTGATAAAACAGAACGCCATCAAAATCAGATAAACCAGTTGTCTTAACGTATGAATTTCATCCACAGGCAAGAATTCTTCCGGATTCAGGTATCTGTTGGAACTGTTTTTTAACCTATTTAACATAAAAACTCCAATAAAAGTCAAAATAAGAAATATAGCCACTATAACAATAAATTGAAGCAATGTTTCTAGAAATATATCCACCTAATTCACCAGAATTATTTCTGTTTTTAATAATATTTAATACTTTTAAAAACAGTATAATTAAATAATGGTGAAATTATGAAAAATATACACAAAATTCTCATAATTGTCGTTATTCTTTTAATTGCTGTTGCAGGTGTTTTGGCATTTACTGGCAATTCCACACCAAAAGGTGAAGGAATTTCATACAATGCAACAGCATTAAGTGAAAAATTGTCAATAGACATGAACAACTGGAATTATGACGAGACAAATGATATTTATTACCAAATAGGACTCGTATATTGCGCTGAACCTGAAGATGCGAGTTATGAGTCCTGTGGAATTTATGTTCCTGGAAAATACTTCACAAGTACTGAAAACTCCAATGGGACATACACATGTACTTTAAATGAAAATGGACAGGTTGAAAACTATTCTGCTTCTTCTGCACCTATTATAATACCCGTAAACACACCAGGTTACTCATCATGTGCTGCACCAACCAGCTACAGTGGAAGTCAAGTAAAAGACTATACTGATGCAGGATTCATTTATCTTGATGCGGGATGTAGAGGAAGAGACAATGCAGAAGCTCCAGACGGAGTGACAGACTTGAAATCAGCTGTAACCTACTACAGATTCAATGGAGACGTTCTGCCAGGCGACAGTGAAAAAATCTTCACCTTCGGCCACAGCGGAGGAGGAGCGCAATCCGCAATAATGGGTGCATCCGGAAACAGTGAACTGTACAATCCATACTTAGAATCCATTGGAGCTGCAATGGTTGATAAAGAGGGAAATAGCCTTTCAAATGCAATCGAAGGTGCTATGTGCTGGTGTCCTATTACAAACCTTGACACCGCTGATGAGGCATATGAATGGAATATGGGTCAATACATGCGTGAAGAGTCAACATTTTCCGGTGCATTAAGTGATGATTTGGCAGCTGAATATGCAACCTACATCAATGAGTTAGGCCTGAAAGATCCAAACGGAAACACATTGACACTTGAGCAAAGCGATTCTGGAGTCTATACCTCCGGAAGCTATTATGACTACATGATGGAAGTTACCGAAGAATCCTTAAATAACTTCCTGGCAGATACAACATTCCCATACACTCCATCAAGCGGCGGAGATATAGGTAGTATGCCGTCCGGTGACGTGTCAGGTGAAATGCCAAGCGGTGAAGCGCCAAGCGATTCAGGAAGCATGCCGACAGGTGATGCATCAAGTGAAACTTCACAGGACACATCCAGTGACTCATCAAGTTATGAAACTGCCCAAGACTACATTGACTCACTAAACAGTGACGAAACATGGATTGAATATGATGCAAGTACAAATACTGCCAAAATAACAAGTTTGGAAGCATTTGTAAAACATTGTAAAAATCCTTCAAAATCAGTTGCAGCATTTGATGATTTGGAACGTTCACAGGCTGAAAACGGACTCTTTGGTCTTGATGGTGACAGCTCATCACACTTTGATTCAATACTGGCCAACCTGCTTACAAACAACAAGGACAAATATTCTTCATACAGTGACTATTCAGACTATTCAAGTGAATACAGCAGTGATTTAGCTCAAACCGATAGCTTAAACAATACTATGGAGACACGTGTAAACATGTACAACCCAATGTATTATTTATGCGATTATTATGATGGCTCTGGTTCCTCGGATGTTGCCAAATACTGGAGAATAAATACAGGTATCGAACAGGGAGATACATCACAGTGCGTTGATGTTAATCTTTATTTGGCCGTCAATCAAAAAGTAGGTTCAGATAATGTTGAATTTTCAACAGTATGGGGCCAGGGACACACTCAGGCTGAAAGAACTGGTGACTCAACAAGTAACTTTATAAATTGGGTGAATAATTGTTTAAATTAGAGAAATCAGTTTTCTGATTTCTTTTCTATTTCTTTTTTTGTATTTTCATACCATACTGGATATTTTTCTAAGAGATTGCATCCTTCAAATATCTTGTCCATATTTTCAACATTGGAAATGTCCCAATTATCCAGAGCAGTTGCATCTTCCAATATTTCACATCCATAAAACATGTGATCGATGGTATTTACACTTGATATGATCCAATCACTTAAGGAATTAATATTTTTGAGATTCTTACAGTGCCCGAACATTCCTGCAAGAACATTTGCACTAACAACATTCCAATTTGAAAGTGCTGAAATATTATTTAAATAAACACATCCGAAAAACATTCCCTGCAGGTTTTCTGCATTTTCCACATTCCAGTAGGTTAACGGCAATATGCTAACAAGTGAGCGGCAATTCCAAAACAGAGCTCTCATGAATCTTACATTTGAAACATTCCATTTTGCAAGTGGTGAAATGTCACTTAAGGATACGCAATCCAAAAATAGGCCGTTCATATCAGCTACATTAGCTATGTTCCAGTTAGCTAACGAAGAAATGTCATTTAAAAATTTGCATTTATGGAACATGAATTTCATCTCAGATACATTTGACACATCCCAAAACCTCAAAAATGAAATATCATCTAAAGTTTCACATCCTGAAAACATTCCATTCATTTTTTGAGCCTTATCAACGCCAAATGCAAAAATAGCTTTAAGAGAAGTCAGCCCAGCATATCTTTCACTCAAATCTGTTTTATCAGATAAGTTTTCATTGACATAGATGATGTCCCGTCTGTTGACTGCCTGATTCCAATTAGTTAAGTTGGTTCCGTCTTTTAGGATAATGAGAACTTCAAGATTGCCTAAATCAAAAATATTTTTTGTAGTTTTATTTAATTTATCAAATTCCAAAAGATACTCGTTGGTTCCCTTAAATCCATCTTCCACGTACCATGCAGGATATTCTTTAAGATTTTCGCAGTCTTCAAAAACATTTTCTGCATTTTGTATGCTTTTCAAAATCCAGAAATCAAGTGAGTCTCCACTTACAAGTGCATTGCAATCCTTAAACATTTTATTAATATTACTGACATTGCCCACATCCCATTTATTCAACGGTGCAATGTCTGCCAATGATTTGCAGCCGCAAAACAGTTCTTCGAGTGAATTTACTTTTGAAACATCCCAATTGGCCAGAGCAGAAATATTTTTTAAAGAACTGCATCCTTCAAATAAACCTATTAAAGAAGATATATTGGAAATATTCCAGTTTTCCAAAGCATAAACATTCTCTAGAGATTTACAGCTATTAAATAAGTCATCCATTAGTTTAACACTAGAGATGTTCCAAGATTTTAATGGTGTGATATCATCTAAAGAATTGCAGTTACAAAACATCTCAATAATATTTTCCACATTTGACATGTTCCAGTTTTCCACAGCGGAAATGTCTTTTAATGACTCGCAGTCCTTGAATAAACGTTCCATTGATGAAATGTTAGAAACATCCCAAGATGTTAATGCTGAAATATCCTTTAGGAATATGCATCCTTCAAATAACCCGTCGATTCTTGAAATATTGGATAAATTCCATGATTTTAATGCAGAAACATCTTCAAGGGAAGTACAATTACTGAATAAAGCCAACAAATCAGAATTATTACTCATTTTTGATAAATCCCAATTTGCCAATGGAGAGAGATTCTTAAGTGAAACACAACCCCTAAACATTGCAGTTATATTGAATGCATTATATAGCTTCCAGTCTTTTAAGGCAGAAATGTCCTTAAGAGAAGAGCAGAAATCAAAAATACATCCCATATCACGGACATTGCTTACATCCCAATTAGCCAAAGCAGAGATATCTTTTAAAGAGGAGCACTCAGAAAACATGTAATACATGTCATCGACATTGCTTACATCCCAGTTAGCCAAAGCAGAAACGTCTTCCAGAGAAGAACACCTCCAAAACATGGTTGACATCTTTTCAAGACTTGAAACGTTCCAGTTTGTGAGAGCTGAAATATCTTCTAAAGACTCACATCCATGAAACATTCCACTCATGTCAACTACATTGCTAACATCCCAGTTAGCAAGTGAGGAAATATCAACCAGGGACTCACAACCAACAAACATCCCCTTCATGTTTTCTATTTTTCCAAAACTGGATACAATGATTGCTTTAAGGGAAGTTAAACCAGCATATCTTCCAACAAGATTTGTCTCACCGAACAGGTCTTCACTGATGTAGATAATATCCTCTTTATTTTCCACATCATCCCAACTGGTTAAGTTGGATCCATCCTTTAATATAATGAGAACTCTTAAACCGTTCAATTCATAAATACTTTCACTTACAGTGTTTAAAAGTTCAAATTCCCTTAATTGCTTGCTAATCATATTTCTCGTTTTCCTAAAATAGCTATTTAATACTATGTTCAACTAGAAATATAAAATTTTACATCAAATGATGTTAATTAAAAAAAAGTTCAAAAAAAGGTTTAATTACATTAAACCTTATCTAAAGCCTGATCTACATCAGCCAAAATGTCTTCAATATCCTCAATACCTACTGAAAACCTAATCAAATCAGGAGTAACACCAGTAGATAACTGCTGCTCTTCAGTCAACTGAGAATGAGTTGTTGAAGCCGGATGCACAACCAAAGATTTTGCGTCCCCAATGTTTGCTAAAAATGACAATAGCTCAACGTTTTCAATGAACTTTAAGGCACCGTCATAGCCTGCCTTAAGACCGAATGATACTATTCCACCATAACCCTTTTCAGCGTATTTTTTAGCAACTTCATGGTTTGGCGAGGATTCAAGACCTGAATATGTCACCCATGCAACCTTTGGATGGGCTTCCAGATGCTCTGCAACTGCCATTGCATTTGAAGCATGCCTTTCGATTCTAAGGCCTAATGTTTCAAGCCCCTGCAATAGTAAAAATGATCCGAACGGTGAAGGCACTGCACCAGTATCCCTTCCGACAACTGCACGTATTCTTGTTGTAAATGCAGCTTCGCCGAATGTTTCTGCAAAGACCAATCCATTATATGTTGCATCAGGTTCAGAAAGTGTTGGAAACTTGCCGTTCATCCAGTCAAAGTCACCTTTTTCAATGATAATTCCACCTAATGTAGTACCATGACCTCCGATGTATTTTGTTGCAGATGAAGAAATGATGTCTGCCCCATGGTCAAACGGTCTAACAGAACCTATTCCAACAGTATTATCAGCAATCAGTGGAATTCCATGTGCATGTGCAATTTCAGAAATTCTATCAAAGTCCGGAATGTCAAGTTTCGGGTTTCCTATTGATTCAACATAAATAGCTTTTGTCTTATCATCAATAGCCTCCTCGAAAAGTTCAGGTGACTGTGAGTCAACAAAGGTAACGGTACGACCCAATTCCTCCAAAGTGTTTTCAAAAAGCTCATAAGTTCCACCATAGAGGTTATCTGCTGATACAATATTGTCTCCCACTTGAGTCAAGTTAATGATTGTGTAAAATATTGCAGCCATTCCTGAAGCGGTTGCATATGCAGCAGTCCCACCTTCAATAGCAGCCATTCTTGTTTCGAAAGCCTGAGTAGTCGGATTTGTAAGTCTTGTGTAGATGTTTCCTCCTTCCTTAAGGGCAAACCTATTTGCAGCCTGCTCAGGAGTGTCAAATACATAAGAAGTTGTTTGATAAATCGGTGTTACTCTTGAGCCGGTTTCATCAACTTCCTCCTGACCAGCATGTACACCAATTGTTGATATGTTTTTTTTGTTTTTAATTTCATACGCCATGATAGATTATTTGTTAATTAAATATATTAAATTATTTTTTTACAAATTAAAGAAATTTGAAAAATAATATATAATAAAAAAGATAAATGGAATACAAATAACTAAAAAGGAGTACAACCATGAACCTAAAAAATGAAAACATTGCAGAATACGACCAGTTTAATAAACTAGATGCTGAAACTATTGAAATCTTACGTGAAAAGGACTTTGATATTACTGATGAAAAACAACTACATGAATTTTGTAAAATAGCTAACATTAATATATACTAATAACCAGTTAAAATTTCAATCGCTAAAAAATCATGAGTTTATATAAGTTGTGAAACTTTTAAAGAGGTAATAAATGACTAAAAAAATAGCTGAATATGGACACTTCAAAAAAATAAATATTCCACCAGAAGAACTAACTAAATTTCATGAACGTCATGACAGTAGCTACAATTTGGAATTAAAAAGGAAAGTGCAAAAAATATTCCAAAATGGTGGAATAAAAATAAGTTTAGATGAAATATTTACCGATTAAATATTTCCTAAAACCCAAACAAGTCCTGTGCATCAAGCATCACATCAACAATGTGCACGTTAAAAGGACATCTCTCTTCACAGTCACCACATGCAATGCATTCAGATGCATTATATTTTAAATTGTTATAGTGTTCCTGCACACTTGAGGGAACTTCATCTTTGTTTTTTGCAAGATCAAAGAGTTTGTTTACCATTGCAATATCAATTTCGGATGTGCATGGAGCGCAATGTCCGCAGTATGTGCATTGCCCTTCAAATGAGTGTTTTGGAGCGTTTCTTAAAACTTCAGCATAGTCTTTTTCTGCTTCTGTTGCACTGCAATATTTTAAAGATTCCATTAATTCGTCAACTGTCTTAACACCGACAAAAATGCTTGAAACCCCTTTTTGCTCTAGTGCATAATGTATACATTGAATAGGTGTCAATGCCACTCCAAACGGTGAAGTCTCATCAGAAAGTAAATTTCCACCAGCAAACCCCTTCATTACTGTAAGTGCAGTTCCGTTTTCTTCACATAATCTGTAAAGTTCATCTCTTTGAGGATTTAGGCTGGAAAATTCCCTGTTATATGCATCTTCTTTTCTGTACTCTTCAATGTCAGGCATTGATCCGAACATGTCATACGCTGGGTTGATTGAAAACATCAGAAGTTCAATTTCAGGGTTTTTTGCAGCCAACAAACCAATATCTGGATTGTGTGTGCTTAATCCTATGTGTGCTATTGTACCTTCGGCTTTTAGTTTGCGAACGTATTCTATGAATGGTCCGTTCATAATTTCATCATAGTCTTCAATCTGGTCGACATAGTGAATCATTCCAAAGTCCAATGTGTCTATCTGGAAGCGTTCCATAAAGTCTTCAAAGGCAGGAATTACCTTATCCATTTCACGTGTTCGGACATACTGATTGTTCTGCCATGTTGAGCCTATATGTCCCTGAATGACCCAGGCATCACGATTGTCCTTGATGGCACGACCCAAATGGGATCTTACGTCAGGTTCACTCATCCAGCAGTCTAAAAAATTAATTCCGTTTTCTTCACAAGCCTTAATCAATACTTCAGTATCTTCATATGGCCTTTGAACCAGAAATTCTGCTCCAAATGCAATTTCAGATACTTCAATTCCGGTGTTTCCTAATTTTCTGTACTCCATGAAAAGTCCTCTAAAAAAATATATAATAAATAGTTAATCTTTAAAATAAAAAAAAGTATGGGTAAAAGTACCCGGTTTAAGCTATTGAGCTTATAACGAATTTAACAAATTCTGGATTGTCAACTTCAACAATAGGAACGCCAGTTTCAAGTTCCTTGATTTTTTCCATGTCCTCATCTGACAGTTCAAAATCAAAGAGGTCTTTGTTTTCAATCATTCTTGATTCTTTTGTTGATTTTGGAAAAACTACGATTCCTCTTTGAAGCAGCCAT
>CAZOYH010000006.1:0-29075 GCA_964583995.1 uncultured Methanobrevibacter sp. | reverse complement strand
AAATTTACTCAGGATATTTATATTTATCCATGGCAGCTTACTTTGAAGATGAAGACTTAGCAGGTTTTGCTAACTGGATGAGAGTTCAAGCTGAAGAGGAATTGGAACACGGAATGAAATTCTATGACTACATCATAAGAAGAGGAGCTTCTGTAACCCTGACTGCTATTGAAGGACCACAAACAGAATGGGATTCTCCTGTAGCAGCATTCGAACACGTCCTTGAACATGAAAAAATGGTATCCGGTCTTATCAATGATTTGGTTGACCTTGCTATCGAAGAAAAAGATCACGCAACCAACAACTTCCTTCAATGGTTTGTTGAAGAACAAGTTGAAGAGGAAGAAAACGCAATGGAACTTGTTGCTAAAATCAAACTCGCTGACGGCGACAACAGATTGATTTACGAATTAAATAAAGAATTAGGTGCACGCGCACCATCCGCTGACTAGATTAAATTCTAGTCATTACTTTTTTTTGGTGTTTACATGAACTATCCAGATGAGCCTACAAGTCTTGCTCAGGTTGATTCAAATGATTTTGATGCTGAATTGTTAGGTAAAAATGATTTGGGAAGCGTACATATTCATGGTCCTTTTGGAAATTCAAAATCCAATATTAAAATAGCTTACTTGATTGGTATGCATCCTCTTGAAAGCAAATCCCACAGGGCACTTTTTGACATGCTCACCTCAAAAGACGACTTGAACTATTGTTATTATATTTACAATATCAATGTTTCAGATAAGACTTCCGATTCTGAAGGGCGTGATGAAGGCCAGCTATTGGCTGAGGAGTTTGTAGCACCACATATCATTAATGAAAAATACGACTTGTTTTTGGATATCCACTCTAACCGTGGATCTATGGGTCCGGGAGAATACAGGATTACCAATTTCGTCTTTGCACCGGGCTTTGATGATGAATCCTCAAAATATATGAATGAGATTATTGATGCGGTTGACGGTATTGTCTATTATGCACCGGAGTTTCGCTCAAGTCCGCCGTTTATTACAGAACCTACAGCAAATGCGGGAATACCTACTGTCGTTTATGAATGCTATTCCTATGAGCCGATGGAAGTAAGTCAAAATTTGGCCTTGAAACTGGTTGAATGTGTGGACAATTTGAAATTTTAAAAAAAAGTAATTGAGAAGGTTAATTCTCAATTATAAACAACTATTTTTAAAAACGGGATTTGGTATATTTAGAATGCATAGATTAATGCGCAGATTAGCGGTATTATTAATGTAAGGTATACCAGCGCCATTGTAGGGTCTATCTCATCCAAATATATTTTTGGTATCTTTGCGTCCATGAAGTTAATTTATCATATGTCATATAAAATACTTTTTATTTTTTATAAAGTTGATTTGATTAAACATGAAAACTTTTATTATATATAATGTGCATAAATTAATTGTTTATAACATAAAACGGAAGTGAAAAAATGATTATTAAGGCACCTTCAAGAATACATATGTCTCTGATAGACTTGAACGGGTCATATAGAAGAGTCGATGGTGGAATTGGTCTTGCATTAGCAGACCCACAATTTGTATTGGAAGTAGAGCAAACAGAAAGTGGCATAACACTTGAATTTGCAGACACAGTAACAGACACAGAAGCAATCGAGGAATGCAGGGAAAAAATTCCCGATGCAGCTCAAAAAACAATTGAACATTTCGATATTGATTCAGGATTCAATTTTATCGTACATCAAACCTATCCTCCGCATTCTGGTTTTGGAAGCGGAACACAAATCGCAGTTTCAACTGCTCATTTAATTACAGAAACAATGGGCATTGAAGTGGAAAGCCGTGTATTAAGCAGTATTGTTGGAAGAGGAGGAACCTCAGGTATTGGAACTTACACTCACGATTTGGGAGGATTTATCCTTGACGGTGGTCACAGTAAAGAGGAAAAACCATTGTTCTTGCCGTCAGGAGCTTCTGAAGCAAAACCTGCAACACTCATTGCAAGATATGACTTCCCGGAAGAGTGGAATATATTAATAGCCATTCCACACATTGAAAAGCACATGGAAGGTGATGATGAAGTGGACGTCTTCCAGACCTATTGTCCTATTCCAAAAGAGGAAGTCGAACAGGTTTCTCACCTGATTTTAATGAACCTTGTACCGTTCATGCTTGAAAAGGATATCAAAAACTTCGGATGGGCAGTAAGCAAACTTCAGGATGTTGGATTCAACAAGCTTGAACATTCACTTGATGCAAGTTACTTGCCAACAATGAAAGCTATTGAAGAAGCTGGAGCTTATGGTGTAGGTATTTCTTCCTTTGGACCGGTATTGTACACTGTATTTGACGAGTCAAATGCAGATATTGTGGAAAAAACCAAAGAGATTATTGGTGATAAGGGAACAGTATTTGTAACCAAAGCACAAAATCATGGGTTTGTTATTGAAAAATAACATCCTATATTTTTTTTAATCATAAATTAGTTTACAAGTAAATTAAGTCTTGGTAATATGAATAAAACGATTAAGATTGTATTGATAATTGCAGTTATACTGATTGTGGGCTACTGTGTATTCTATTTTACAGAGTATCACCATGCAGAAAAAACTGCTATTGAGGCTTTAGAGGGCACAGACAATGTTACAGTAACAGAAGTTGATAATGGATTGTTTGTTGACGGTCCGGGCAATGAAAGTGCTGTAATATTTTATCCTGGAGCCAAAAACGAATACATTGCATATCTGCCGATGTTTGTAAATCTGGCAGAACAGGGTGTTGACTCATATCTTGTTCAGATGCCGTTTAATTTTGCAGTTCTTGCACAAAACAGTGCAGATTCCATAATCGATAATGGTAATTACTCACATTATTTCCTATCAGGCCACTCACTGGGTGGACTTTCAGCAGCATCATACGTTAACGATTCAGGTAAGGGTGATGGATTAATTCTATTGGCTGCTTATCCTATTGTTGAAATCAACAAACCAGTATTATCAATATATGGAACTAATGATGGAATATTAAATATGAAAGCTTATAATGAGTCCAAACCGCTTATGAACAACCTTACAGAATTTGTCATTGAAGGCGGAAACCACGAGCAGTTTGCATATTACGGTGCTCAGGAAGGAGATTACCTTGCATCAATTACCCCTCGTGACCAGCAAGGCCAGACTGAAAGTGTTATTTTGGAGTTCATTAACAGCTTAACTTAAGTTAATTGATGTTGTAATTCTTTGTGCCGTAATCGGACCGATTCCCGGCACTTTAACTAATTTTTTTGTTGTAACATTTCTTAAATCTTCAAATGTTTTCAGATTTAATCTTTTGCAGATTGTATGTGCTTTTACTTTGTCAACTCCTTTAATTAACATTAGGTAGTTGTAGGCAACATTGTCAAATTTTTCCGGTGGTTTTTTTCTAAGAGGATGCTTTTCAAGACACAGTTCAGCCTGTTTTTCCATGATTTTCATAGCTAATTTCTTTGAGGGACATGTTATTACTGTTGTAAACGTATTTAAGCTGGCTACTGTTTCATCTTATTTTTGGCAAAGGATACATCGACCTCTTTTAGGTTGAGGAGGAATTTGCCAACCTCCAGTCTATTAACCAGCCTTTTACTGGTTCTAATAATTTTAACTTTTTACTACTTACTCCTTGGCTAATTACAGTTTCGTCGAACAATTTTAACTGAAAATAGCCGCTACTACGTTTACCGGTGATAAAACAAACAGTATTATCATATAAGACTTTATCAAATCTCCTAAAACCATTGACAATATAATGGGATTGAGTACGTTGACGTTTACCTCCTTTGCTTGGTTTAGCTTTATGGATTTGCCTGTTGTGTCTTCTAACTTTTTTAAACAAATATTCAACATTGGACTGTTGCGCATGATGATTATGGCTAATTACAAATGCATCATTACAATGAGACTTGCACAAACCTAACTTTTCACGTATGTACTTGGTTAAATATCCAAATGTTTCAAAAACATTATTAAACTCCAGTTTAAGTGATTCTACTAGTTTTTTTCTCATGATATTCATGTGAGAAGCATGTTTAAAAGATTTAACTTTTTTATTAAAAGTTAATTTATCATTATGGATTTTTTCATGACAATCCTTACACAAACAAACTAGATTATCCATTCTATCAGAACCACCTTGTTTTTTAAACACTATGTGGTGGACTTCTAATTTTCCTTCTGTTTTTCCACATATTTGACAGGTGTAATCGTCTCGGCTTAAAACAGCTTGTTTAACATTATAAAAACCTTTAGCATCACCATTTTGATACTCCACACCACCTATATTTGGGTTTTTTAGTTTGTGTGGGTCAAATTCAGCAGTTTCAACAATAATATTGCATATTGGAATGATTTTGCAGATTTTTTTAATAATGTTTATGTGGCTGTTGATTTTGTGTTGTATGCTTGGAGCCAACTTTCCTTTTTTACCACGATTATTAAACCGTGCTGGACGATACCTTAATCGACTTCTTCTGTTTCTGCGTTGAATTCTTCTGTTTTCCAATAGTTTTGAAATGTCTTGTCGTAATTCCACTGTAGCTTTAAACAATTCCTGTTTATCGGTTGTTGCTGATAAACCAATGCATTTGCTTCCAGCATCAACACCAAGATTAACGGGCTGTTTATAACCGCTGCTACCATACAATAATTGTATTGTGAATGGTGTTCGGTTTATGACTTTTGCTTTCTTTTCTTTTAGTAATATTCTTGCTTTTTGTGGTTTACAAGGCATCAGAGCCTTGCCATTCTTGTTTAGTACGTAAACAAACATAAATGTTTACCTCCTATTCCTGAGTAAGTTATCCCTCGACAATGTTATCCCAAGGTTTAAAATTGTGAGCAGCACTGTTCCTACCATCTCAGAACATGTTTAACCACTACACCGTAGAGCAGCAGACTGGGATTAAACATCCACTGGTACCTATAATATTCTTGAGTAACGTAGGCCATGTTATGACCTTTGTCTATTAAACTAGCAGATTTCCAGAATATTTCTAGAAATCCACGGCTTCTACAAGCTGTGGTAGTTTAAAATATCGCTCGGTATTGAACATTCCGTTTTTGTCCTGGTCAGTGCTTAATTCAATGATAATGAAATGATATTTGAAATTTTTGCATTGTCTAAGTGCCTGATCAAATATTCTACCTTCTTTAACACTGTTTTTGAAATCCTGATATTTCTTGTATTCGAAAACGACTTCGGTTTTTCCGTCACTGAAGATAAAGTCTCCGATTGGTAATTCTTCAATGATTATTTTGTGGCGATCTTTGAAGCTTGTTACTGCCTGACAAATCCTTGCCGTTTCACGATTGTCAATTTTGATTATCATTTTCACCACGAGCTATTGAAAATTTGAATTTCAATATATAAATAATTTACTTGGATTTAAAAGCAATTTTACGAAGTAAAAGCAATTATTATTTAAAAAAAAGTTGTAATGATGGTTAGGTTAAAATTAAAAAAGAGGAAGCTTATAAATTATAAACTTCATCTGAAGGGACGATAACAATATTATTTTCTTGCAATGCTTCAATAAGTTCATCAATATCGTCTGCATGCAATAACAGTATTGCTTTTCCGGCCTTATCATGTGTAAATGCATAAAGATATTCCAAATCGATTTGGTTGTCTTTTATGATTTTCAAGACGGTTGTAAGGCCACCGGGGGTGTCGTTCATCTCAACACCGATGATTTCTGTAATTTTTACAAGGAAGTTATTTTCTTCAAGTGCTGATTTTCCCTTTTCCGGATTATCTACAACAAGTCTTAAGATTCCAAACTCTGAAGTGTCTGCCATACACATTGCCCTTATGTTAACGTCTGCATTGGACAATACTTCCAGCGGTTTGGATAGACTTCCCATTCTGTTTTGTAGAAATATGGATAATTGTTTTATTTTCATTTTATCACCTAATGTAAATCCCTTTTGTCAATAACTCTTTTTGCTTTTCCTTCAAATCTTGGTAATGTTTTCGGTTCAACAAGAGTTACTTTTACTCTGATTCCGGTTTCGTTTTCAATGTATTTTCCGATTTTTGTCTGGACAGCCATCATCTCTTTAACACCGTCAAAGAAAATGTCCTGTGATGCTTCGACTTTGACTTCGATTTCATCTAAAGTATCAGGTCTTGTAACTATAATCATATAATGAGGCTCTACATCACCTGCCTTAAGCAATGCCTTTTCGATTTGTGATGGGAAAATAGCCACTCCTTTTACTTTAATCATGTCATCTGATCTGCCTGTGATTCTGCTCATTCTTGCGTGTGTTCTTCCGCATTCACATTTTTCATAAGTAAGTTTTGTTAAATCTTTTGTTCTAAAACGGATTACAGGCATTCCTTCCCTTTCAAGATTGGTTAAAACTAGCTCACCTGGTTTGTCCGCACCTATTACTTTACCGGTTTTAGGGTCAATTATTTCAGGGTAATATATGTCTTCTGCAATGTGAAGACCTTTTTGAGCACAGCATTCGATTCCAACACCAGGTCCCATAAGTTCGGTTAATCCGTAGATGTTGTATGCTTTGGTGCCGAAGATTTCCTCGACTCTTTGTCTCATCTCTTCAGTCCAGCCTTCCGCTCCAAATCCTATTGCCTTAAGGCCTAATTCTTTTGGGTCGACTCCGTCTTCAAGGGCAATTTCACCGAGGTGAATTCCGTATGAAGGGGTAAAGATAAGGCATGTTGTTCCAAAGTCACTCATGATTTCGATTTGTCTTCTGGTTTGGCCTGTAGAAATTGGAATGATTGCAGCACCGATTTTATGAGATCCGTAGTGCACTCCGAACCCTCCGGTAAACATTCCGTATCCGTGTGTGTTCTGGATGATGTCGTTTTCACCGATTCCCATCATGGTAAGTCCACGGGCTATGGTTTCCGCCCATGTGTCAAGGTCTTTTTTGGTATATCCTGATACTACTGGTTTTCCTGTTGTTCCGGATGATGAGTGCAGTTCTTTGATTTCGGATATGTCAACTGCAAAAAGTCCGAAGGGATAGCTTTCCCTTAGGTCGTCTTTTGTTATAAATGGAAGTTTTTCAATGTCTTTTAGGGTTTCAATATCTTCCGGATATACTTCAGCTTCACTGTATTTTTTGTTATAATAAGGAATTTCATTAAATGCTCTTTTTACAGTACTTTGAAGCTTTTTTAGCTGTAATTCTTCAAGGTCTGGCCTTGGCATAGTTTCTATTTCTTCATTCCAATACATATTTTGCCTCATTAATTTTTCAATATTAAATATATTTGATTTGTTCTACCTTATAGTTTTTTCATGAAATTATAGTAAATTTTTTTAATAATCACATTTCATAAATTATAGTGGTAATACTGTTTTGAAATTTTTCTTTTTTCATGTAGGAAAAATTTCTATTTAAACAGTTTACTGTAAATCTAAGTGGGTATAATTGAGCATTTATTATATATCAAATTATTAGAGGAATTCATGAAAAAACATGGCTTTGCTATGGTTTTTTTATTGATTTTGATATTATGTTTGATTGGAGCTGTTTCAGCTAGTGAAGATTCATCTGTCTATGAGGTGGAGGCTTCCGTATGCCAAAGTCAAGATTATGCTCAAATTGAAATAACCGAGGATTACTCATCCGATGGTCTTGAAAGTACTGTTTCGCTTTCAAGTGATGAAGTTGAGGAAGTGGATGTTGGTACAGCAGCATCGACTATAGAATATTCATCATATGTAAGTTCATGCAGTATCAAAGAGTATTCATCCAACAGTAATGTTGGGGAGTATATTTCAGTTTCAAGCGACGAATTGTCCGTTAGGGATATTCAGGACACTTCGTATGTTTCATCTTGCGGTGAAGTGCTTGGAGGTAGTCTTGGTGAGCCTGTCTCATATAATCTGGATTTAAATCTGGATTGGGGTGACGGTGAAAATCAACTTGGATATGATATATCAAATGTATTAGGAAGCTTATTGGATTTAAACTCTGCTGGTGACGTTATAGAAGTTTCAGTCGACATATCTGAAATTAATAAATTAGCCATTGAAAATGTTTTAAATGAAATAGTAAGTTCTTCTAACGGATATGTAATTAATGGTAATGATAATCTTTTAGATTTATCCTCAATTGAAACGGGTTTAATAAATCTTGTATTTATTAAAAAAGATAAATCTCTCACTATTGCATTAAATTACGCAGACAATACTCTGTATTACAGTGCCGGTCAGGAAATTTCCGCTGGTCTTTGGGATAAAATTTATTCCTTGTCCAATGGAATTTTAACACAATCTCTGGGTTGTTCTGAAAAAACAAGTGAAAATGAGATTTATGAATTAGCATATCATCCTACTGAATTTGATTTACCTCTTGAAAATACCTCCTATTATGTATTGGGTGTTCCAAGAGACTCTGATGCTGATGCGTTTATTTGGTCTGTAGATAATACATCAGGTAAAAGAGCGTGCATAGGTGTTGCTTTGGTAAATGAATCCATAGACGGATTACTTTCACAAAGTTTTGGCGATGTGGTTTTAGCATCACAAGTTAAAGATTTGTCATCTTCCGATTTAAAACAAATTGGAATCGATGCAACCAACAAGGCTTTGGCTTATTTCAAGTCCAAAGGAATTGATGTTGAGAAAGGCTATCCGAAATTATATGTTTTAACCTCTGCAAGTTATGTAAAGATTAAGGGTACAAGCACCGAAAGCGTCATTGACGGAATTTCACAGGTACTTGGATCTAAAAGGAATATAATTCCTATACATACTCCATTATGGAAGGATTTAGTATTTTATTACTTATGGGTAAACAACGCTAATAATAGGGATATGTTATCTTACGCTTTGAAATATGATGAGGCAACTAATAAATTAATCGTTTCAAACGATGTTAAAAGGCAAGGCGACGATATAGCTTATCAAATGGGCTTATATAGTAAATATAGTCCTCAGCCATATCATCCAAATCATGCTTATAAAAGTATTGTAGTCAAACCTGTTGAAGACAACTCTTCAGGGGTAAACGATACTTTGAAAAATGTCACAAATAACACTAAAAAGGACAATGTCACTAATGACACAGTCATTGTTGAGATTTCCAAAAACATTATTGAAGATATTCCAAAGGCTGATTTGAATCCTTTTAAGATATTGGTTGTTATATTCTCTATAGTAGTGATATACATATTCTTTAGGCTTAGTTATACAAAAAGAGATTAGTTTATATATTTCACGATTCGTGAAATATTTTTTTATTTTTTTTGCAAAAGATTTTAATTAATTGTTATTAAATATATTATATGATGATTGTTTTTTACACATCGATTTTTAAAGATTTAAATAATTTATCAACTAATAATAAATTGTAAATAATTAAATTTGATTTGATTATTTGGGGAATTTAATATGGATATGATGAGTGTTTTATGGCAAGTTGGAATCTTTGCATCAGTTCTGGTTTTTGGTATAAAAGTGGGACTGGCTTCAGGATTGGCCAATCTGCCAAAAAAATTATTTGCAGTAATCTGTATCGCCTATGGGGGAGGCGTATTGGTAATTTCATATATTGCTTCATTTTTTGCAGACCAACTGGTTCAGGCAATATACAGTTACAATACAATCTTCTACATTATTATGGCTTCAATCATGATTATTGCCGGTTTAATTACAATAAGAGAATGGAAAATACATGATAAGAATACATCTACCGCTACTTCTCTGGCTATTATTGCTCCTTGTCCATGCTGTTTTGGATCAATTATTGCAAGTGTACTGATTGTTGCTCCAACAATTGGTGTCAGCTCACTTAACTTAAGCGGTTATGCTGCAGCAGCACTTGTTCTGGTAATGATTCTAACTTATTTTGCATCAAATACAATTGTAAGGTTTATCAAACATCCTTATCCGGTTGTTTTAGGTAATTTCATGTTGCTTTTAGGTGCATATTTCTTGCTTTCAGCTATTGTTATTCCAAACATCGCAGGGGTAATGACAAAAACTTTAACTCCGATTACTATTAGTTCTCCTCAAGATATACTGATGATATGTTTAGCATTTGCTATTCTGATAGTTGGAGGTATAGTTTTCACTAAAAGGGGAAGAAACCTTTTAGAATAATATTTTAGGTGAATGATTATGGTTTTAAATATTCCAGGTGGAGAATTTTTAACAGGATCTCTTGATGTAATCTCTCAAAGCTTAACAATTCCGGTACTTGTAATTTTGCTTGTAATTGTGATTATAAGTATCATTACCTTAGGTGGAATAATTGCGGAGTATACTTCAAGAAGAAAGGTTCCTGTAGGAACAATTAGAGATTTGATTTATGACATTAATGCGGCGGAATCTGCGGATGCCTTAAAAAATGTAATTTCAAATGCTAAAATTCCAAAAGCTCAAAAAAAGGTTTTAAGCGAAATTGCATCTTCTCAGCAGTTAGGTTCTGCTTCAAGAGAAGCACTTGCTCGTAAATTATTCGAATTTGAAGAGGAAAAGACTTTAGATGCACTTAAAAAAACAGATATTATTACCCGTATCGGTCCGACCTTAGGTCTTATGGGTACACTTATTCCAATGGGTCCGGGACTTGCGGCTTTAGGTGCAGGTGACATCAATACCCTTGCAAGCTCTCTTACAGTTGCTTTCAACACAACTATTGTAGGTATCGGTTCAGGTGCGCTCTGTTATGTAATCGGTAAAATCAGATCAGGATGGTATGACAGATACTTATCTGATTTGGATGCTTTAATTGATGCTGTATTGGATAAAATGAGTTAACAGTGATTTTATGGTTAGAAAAAACGGTAGACGCAGGTCTAAAAGGGTTGAAGAAGATCCGATGGCTGGTACTGCAAACCTTGTAGATGCAATGTTGGTTATTGCAGTTGGTTTTCTGGTTTTTGTTATCATAAGCTGGAACATGCAGGCTATGATAGACCCTGATAACAGCATTCAAGATCAGATGCAGCAACAGCAGGTTACCGAAGTAGACCAGGGTCAGCAATTAAACGAAACACCTGACACTTCAAACAGCTCAGGTCAGGGATACACTGAAATGGGTAAGGTGTATAAAGACCCAGCGACGGGTAAGCTGATAATGGTGGAAGGTTAATCCTTTCACATCTTAACTTTTTTTTAAATATTTTTTTTAATTTTCGCTAATTTTTTATAGTATTATCAACATAATATTTAGTATACTATTTAATTTAATCGGTGAGTCTTAATGAACAATAGCGAATTTTCAAGAGTTGTAATAATTAACTTTATCTCAGCATTCATTGTTACACTGGTAGCTTGTCTTTTCTTGGATTCATTCGATTTGATGGACATAATGTATGTTGCCAACATTTTTGGTATCTATTTTTTAGTTGTTTATGGAATTGACATGCTTGTGCAGTCCGGTCAGATTCCAAACGATTACCGCAGGTTCTTAATAGCAGTAATCTTTATCGTTATATTTGATTTGATATTCCTGTATCTGATTCCACTTCTCTTTGGAACACAGGTATTTTCATCAGCAGATTATCTTTTAATGAACTTTAATGGATTTGAACTTAACATGATTTTAAATTCAAAAGTTTATTTAACCATATTTGCAATAATCATGCTTTACTTTAACTATAAACTATACAAAATGCATGATGAATAATTAATAATGATTGGAGTGTTTTAAATGGAATTCTGTCCTGATTGCGGTGCAATGCTAATGCCTAAAAAAGGCATGATTAAATGCAGATGCGGATATGAAAAGTCCTTAAGCGATGATGATATTGAAAAGCAGTACCATATGGAAGGTGAAACCAATCCTCAATCAAAAGTCATCGTCACCGACAGAAACAATGTGGCGCTTCCCACAACAACAATAACCTGCTACAAATGCGGTGGAACAAAAGGTTACTGGTGGACAGTACAGACCAGATCAGCTGATGAGGCACCAACCAATTTTATCAGATGTGCCAACTGCGGAAACACCTGGAGAAGCTCCAATTAACAAATTAGAACATTAAAATTAAAAATCTTTTTTTCAAAACAAAAATTTATATCTATCTAATTTAAGAAATAATTAGTGAATATTAATTCATGAATTATTGGAATAATATTTTCATCTGTGAATATTGATAAGTTAGTATAATTAGGTATAGTTTGGTTTTATATAAATCAAGGTATACTTTGATTATCTATAAATCTGGTATATTTTGTTTGTATAAATCTTGTATATTTGATATTGATTTGTTTAAAGGTTCCGGATTTTTTTAGATTTAAAAATTTGGGGGATTTTTATTGAATATAAAAGATAAGCTATTGGCTACTTTATTGATATTCGTGTTTATAGTATCAATTAGTGCAGTAGTCGCACAGGATACAGCCGATATTTCGGATAATTTGGCAGTGGAAAACGTTGATGATGCTATTGCTGTAAGTGAGGACACAGAACCTCTAACAGCAGAATCAGATGAGGAAGCTGTAACAGCAGACGGTGTTGATTCTGATACAACCTCCCTTTCTGTTGAAGTGGAAGTTCTCGACAAGAACGTTAAAGTCGGAGACACATTCAGAGTAAAGGTTACTGTAAGAAACACAGGTGAGAATCACGCTGAAAATGTTGTTGCAGGAGTTGCATTCGGAGATCTTAACGAAAAACTAGATACCAGTTTTAAATTAGTGGATGATGACGGTTACGAAGTATATACTGAAAATGGTGTATATGTAATACCTCTCGGGTTTTTAGGTGCTGGTGATTATGAAGAAATAGTCTTAACATTTATGGCTACCGAACCTGGTGAAAAAATAGTTGCTGCAACTGTACTTGCAGAAAATTCTGAAGAAATAAGTGTTGCTAACACTACCATAACCGTTAGCGCAGATTCATCTAATCATGCCGCTGCGGCATCTAAAACTTTACATGCAACCGGAAATCCTCTAGCCTTATTGGCATTAGCTTTAATCTGCATAGTTCCCTACTGTCGCAGAAAATAAGGGATAATTAATCCCTTTTTTATTATTTTTTTTCATGTTTAACTTTAAGTCAATATTGCTTTTTTGTGATTTTTTTATTATGATAATACAAAATTGATTTCTATTCGTAAAAATAAGTTCAAATAAATGAGTAATATTTATATAGGATGTGTTGCATATTATACTATAATTTTAAGAAACTGTGGAGGTTTGAATTATGCAGAAAAACTTTTCATTAAGTCAAAATATGCAAATGCCTCGAAAACGAGTAGTTACAGATACTAATTTGTCAACAAATTTTGATGAGAAAATTGAAAAATTATCAAAAAGCTATGAGATTCATAAAATTAAACAGATTAAAAATTTCATAATTAAAAATACTGATTTAATTCATTATATTAATACAATAACTCCTATAATCAATAATCATTTTCCAAATCACAAAAAGTGCATTACATTTTGTGAAGATTTGGAATTTGAAAAATTGGATGAAATAACCATCTATATTAATAGTTTTGAATCTGAATTTGAAAAAGATTGGAAAACATTGGATAAACTAGAAATGGAGTTATGTTGTCTTGATGGATTTTCAACAAAATTAAAAGGATTGGTATCTGTGGATTTATGGTTATAATCTGTTCGATGGAAAACAATGGAGGAATTAGCTATTCGACTAAAAATCAATTAAACGATATGGTTGGATTCTTTGGAGCATCATCATTATATGTCACTTCTCAGTTAAAAATTCTTAAATATATTAATTAACATAATATCGTTATGAACAACTTTTCATTTAATTTTGAGGTTGAATTGTATGTTTAAAAGATATTATGGGTTTCTTTTAGTTGTAATATTAATATTTCTAATCATCCCTACTTCATTTGCTCTGGATGATAATTTAACGGTTAATGAACAGTCAATCAGTGATGATTCTGTTTTTAAAACAGACGATATGTTAAATGATATTCATGTCGACTGCATTAATGGGGATGATGCTAATGACGGATCTTCTCAACATCCTGTTTCAACCATTAAAAAAGCCCTTAACCTGTCTTTGAACAGTTCAAAAATAATTATTCATGAGGGAATATACAGGGAAAACAATTTAAATATTACTAAGTCTTTAGAGATTTTATCTAATGGCAATGTAGTAATTGACGCTGAAAATTCAAGCAGAATCTTTACAATCAACACCAATGCAAATGATAGTGTTGTTTTATCAGGAATTACATTTATTAATGGAAACGCCTATCAGGGCGGTGCAATATACATTAGAAACGCACAGACAACAATTGAAAATTCAAAATTCTTTAACAACACTGCTTTGGCTGAAGGGGGAGCTATTTACTGGAATGCCTTGAACGGTAAACTCACTGATTGTGTTGTAAAGGACAATTATGCCCGTGATGGTGCTGGTGTCAGCTGGGGAGGAAGTGATTCGGAGGATATCTTTGCAGTCAAAAGTGATTACGGTAAAATCACAAACTGCACATTTGAAAACAATCATCTTATGATGGATGAGGATGCCTGCATTGGTCTTTCTATTTATTCGGATTACTGTGAAGTTTTAAATTCAAGGTTCATTAATCATAAAACTGACCTAAACACCTCTTTTGAAGTATTATATTTCAATGGTGATTATGAGGTGGTTTCAGGTTGTCTTTTTGAAAACAATTTCCTTACTATGGTTGGAGCTTTAGGTTTTGACGGTAATTTCGCTAAAGCTTACAATAACGTCTTTTTAAACAATACAATGTCATCTGATGATTCATATGGTGGTGCAATTGGAATTCAAAGTGAAAATGCCGATATTTACAATAACACATTTGCATCCAATGGCGGTTTGGGAGGTGTTGGAGGAGCAATATTCATAAATACTGTTGAAACATTCAGCTTTAACTTCATCAACATCACTGACAATATATTTATCAATAATTTTGCATATAATGGTGGTGGAATCTACACTACTGGCAAATCAAACATGCTCACATTAAACATTAAGAATAATTCATTTAATGGTGAAAAGGCCTCTAATGGGGCAGCAATTTATCTTGCTGACATTTACAATCCTGTTGTAATTGAAGACAATAATTACACTGATGTGGAATCCAGTGAAAGTTCCAATATTTATGCAAGCCACTGCATTTTGCAGCTGTCCAATAATGGTGTTAAAGACTGCTTTTGGAAAACTGGATTTATCTACACTGATGGGGAAATCAGATCTGATGTGTATTTGAAATTCAATGATGCTGTTGGGGCATTGGCAAAACCTGTCACTCTCAGTGCTGATTTGTCTGACGATATGGGAAATAGTATTTCAACAAAAGCCATCAGTTTTACTGCAAATGGGCAAAAATTAACTGGTAAAACTGGTTTAAATAGTATTGTTGCCACTTTCAGTGAACTTGGAACATATAATATTTCAGGCACTTTCACATGTCCGAATCTTAAAGTCGAAAACGGAACTTTAACTGTTATCAAATCCGCCAATTTATATCTTTCAAACATGACCAATTACGGAGGCAATGTCGAGATTAATGTTGCATTAACCGACAGCAATAACACTCCGTTATCTCAAAAAAGAATAATTTTAAATGTAAATGGTGCTGATTATATATTAAAAACAGATAATGGTGGAAAGGCACAAATTAGTTTGGATTTGGACTATGGAACCTATAATGTCACTGCAACCTTAAGTGATGATGATTATTATGAGGTTGAATCCCAATCAGTTATTAATGTGGTTTCAAGCATTGATGCAAGTGATATGACAAGATCATACAATAGCGAATATGATTTCATCGCAACACTCTTTGACAAGGCAGGTAATCCGTTAAATAACACACGTATCATTGTTAAAGTTAATGATGAGGAATATTCACTTATAAGTGATGAAAATGGAATGGTTAAGCTGGTTAAGCTTGCTGTCGGATTTTACATAATCAATATTAATAATCCTGTTTCCGCTGAAAGCATTAACAGAAACCTGAACATTGTTAAAAGGATTACAGATAATTCAAACGTTAACATGTATTATGGAGCAGGTAAATCATATACTGTCCGTGTATATGCAGATGACGGCAGTGTGGCCGGTGCAGGTGAAAATGTAAGCTTTACTGTTAATGGAAAAACATATGTAAGAAAAACAGACGCTAATGGATTTGCATCATTTAGGATAACTCTCAATGCTAAAACATACACTATCACAGCTGCCTATAAAGGTGTTAAAGTATTAAATAAGATAGTCGTAAAACCAGTGCTAACAGCTAAAAACATTTCTAAAAAGAAATCAAAAACAATCAAATTTACAGCTAAACTCATAAATACTAATGGAAAAGCTCTTAAAGGTAAAATTATCAAATTTCTGTTTAAAGGAAAAACCTACAAGGCAAAAACCAACAAAAATGGAATTGCAACATTGTCCTTAAAGAATTTGAAAGTTGGAAAATATGTTATAAAAACAACTTATGGAAAATCCAGTGTTAAAAACACTGTCAAAGTAAGAAAATAGGAGATTAAAATGTTTAAAAAGACCAGTAGAATATTCATTGCACTGTTGATATGCTTATTTTTGATACTCATTTCCAGTCCATGTTTTGCATCTGATGATGTAGATTCTATTGAAGCTAGCAGTGAGAATGCCCCTTTAGGTGTTGACTATTACTTCAACAGTTCATCTGATGTGGCAGGTGACGGATCTATTGAAAATCCATATAATGAACTTACACTGGCACGCTTAAAGTCAAGCTCAACGATACATCTGGCCAACGGTGAATACAACTTAACCAACGGAAAAGCTTTAGATAAGATTACGATAATAGGTGAAAACCCTGAAAAAACAATTATAAGGTATACAGGCTCTTCTGCTGCAGGAAAATTCAACATCAATATTGATAAAAATGTCTTTTTAGCTAACGTTACATTTATAGGATTTAACTTTGACGTTGAGGGGGGAATTCTAGAAGCAAACAATACTATTTTTAAAAATTCACAGGCTTTTGCAACATATTCCAGTGCAACAGACCTTGTCAACTCCGCTTCCAACTCATTCGGCGGTGCAATATATGCATATGACTATACAAACTATTACAACACCTATTTACCTACAATAGTTCTGGACAACTGTACTTTTGAAAACAATACTGGCGAATATGGTGGTGCAATCTGTATGGACAACGGTGATCTGGTCATTACAAACTCATTATTTATTAATAACAATGCTTATAACTTCGGTGGAGCCATAGCTGCATTATATGAAGCTAATGTGCGTGTGAAAAACACAAGTTTTATCAATGACACTTCAACAAACGATGCCGGTGGTGCAATATATCTGATTCATTCAACACTTTCTGCAACAAATGTGACTGCAAATGAATGTTCTGCAACATTCGGTTCTGTTGTAACTGCTCTAAACTCAACTGTTGCACTTTCTAAAATCAATGCATTCAACAACACTGCCAAATATGATGGTGGTGCTGTCTATCAGATGTATAATGGACTGACAATAATGGATTCCTATTTTGAAAACAACAGGGCTTTAAACGGTGGAGCAGTCTTTGTGGATGGTGCTGAAATATTCAATCTACAATATAATACATTTTACAATAATGTTGCTGAGTATACTGCAGGAGCTGTTTATTCACTTTTAAACAATCAGACAACATTTATTGACAACACATATTCTCGAAATAAGGCATCAAAAAACGATGATGTATATAACACCAGTTCAGTCAACATGTTTATTTCAAATGGGAATTATACATTGTTTTACAACAATTCCACTTTTGACGGTGTGCTTCCAAGCTATTACAGTCTGATTGATGAAGGTCTTGTTACTCCAGTCCGTGACCAGCAAAGCGGAGGTAACTGCTGGGCATTCGGTGCACTTGCAGCCTTAGAATCATCAATACTTAAAGCTTCAGGTGAGGCATATGACTTATCTGAAGAAAATGTGAAAAATCTCATGCAGAAATACTCAGATTACGGTTGGAGTCTTTTTGAAACCAATAACGGAGGATATGATGAAATGGCTATTTCATATCTTACAAGCTGGTTAGGTCCGGTTGGAGAGGATGTTGACGAATATGATGATTACAGTGTCCTTTCTCCAGTTTTAAATGCCCTAACACATGTTCAAAATATAGTTTATCTGGGACGAAGCACCTACACAGACAACGATGCTATAAAAAAGGCTATTATGAATTATGGTGCCGTTTCAACAGGAATCAATTATGAATCAGCTTATTTCTACAATTCCAAAAACTCCTATTACTACTATGGCTCTGAATCTGCAAATCATGCTGTGGCTATTGTGGGATGGGATGACAATTACTCCAAGGAGAATTTCTATTACAAGCCTGCCGGTGACGGTGCATGGATTGTTAAAAACAGCTGGGATGATACATGGGGAGATAAAGGATACTTTTATGTTTCATATTATGATACAATGCTTGCAAAGGTCGGTGCGAATGACTATTCATTTGCATTCGTTTTAAACAGCTCTCAGAGATACGACAAGAACTACCAGTATGATATCGTTGGAAAAACTGATTATTTTGTATCTGAAAATAAAACCCTCTGGGCACAAAACATATTCAAAGCATCTGACAATGAGCTTTTAGCCGGAGTTTCAACATACTTTAGAAAAACTACTGACTGGGATTTGTTTATTTATGTTAACGACCAGCTGGCATCAACTCAAAGCGGTACTTCAAATCCAGGTTATTATACATTTGAACTTGAAGATAAGATCCCTTTATCTTTAGGTGATGAGTTCAGGGTCGTATTTAAGTTTTACAATGATAATGGGGCAGAGTTTGCAATTTCTGAGGCAATTTCATCAAATAAGATTTTATATAGTCCTCAGACTTCATTTTTCAGTAGTGATGGTGTTAACTGGGCTGACTTATATGACTTTGGGTCTGTAATCGATTTTGATGGTGGCCATACCTATTCCTCTCAGGTAGCCTGCATAAAGGCATTTACTGTATTGTATGAACTTAAGCCTTCACTAAAACTGGAGGTAGCTAGTGTTTACAATGAAGCCAATATTACTGTACAGGCTCTTGATCAGTACAATAACCTTATCCGTTCAGGTGAGGTTACATTCAATGTTGAAAATAGAAATATCACTGCTCAAATTGTATATGGTGTTGCAACCCTGGATTATTCCTTCAGCCAAAGAGGCATGCATGATATTACTGTATATTATAGGGATGTAAACTCAACATACATATTAAATGTCACAAAAATCAACATACAGCTTGGAGTTGATGTTTTTAAAAACAAAAACAATGTTTCTTTGAATTTCAATTCTCCTTTTGAAGTCAATGCCACAATTGTCTTAAATTTAAACAATAAAACTTCCTATGTTGATTTAATTGATGGTATGGCTGTTTTGGCTTTAAATGATTTGGACTTTGGAGATTATGGACTAAACGCAATGGTTTATGATGAGTCTTATGCAGGTCAGCTGGATTGTCAATTTAACATTACAATTTCAAAAACAAAAATCATTTCGCATGATTTGATAAGCTATTATTCTCTTGAAAAGCAATTTTCTGTTTTACTTGAGGATATTTACGGAAATGCAGTTTCAAAGCGTGATGTTTCATTTATTGTAAACGGCAAATCATATGTTTCAACTACTGATGAAAACGGTGTTGCAAGCATTATGGTCATCTTAAACAATCAGACCAGTGCTTATAAGGTTGATGTAATCTTTTATGGTGATGAAGATTATTTCGCTTCAAGTTCCGCATCAAACATTTATCTAATGCCTTCTGTTGTGACATATGATAATGAAAATTATATTTCAAACTCAGATTATGAGATTATTTTGCTTGATTTTGATGGGAATCCTATAACTGTCGGCAAGGCAAATCTGATTGTTGTTGATGGAGTTCAGTATTGGGAAATCAACAATAACACTGGTGGAATTTCATTCAAACTCAACTTAAAAGTAGGAAGTCATACTATTTCTGTTAAAAATTCTCTGACATCTGAAATTGTCACAAAAACAGTCAATATTGTTCATCCGATTATGGAAAACAAAAATATCAATGCATATTATCTCACTTCAAACTATTACAAAATCAGGGTTTACGGCAGTGACGGTAACGCTGCAAAAGCAGGTGAAATCGTAACAATTTCTCTTAATAAGAAAACCTATAATGTCCCGGTTGGAAGTAATGGTTACGCTAGTTTGAAAATATCTCTAAATCCAGGTACTTATACAATTACCTCTTCATATAATGGTTTTAAGGTTTCAAATAAGATTACAATTAAACCTCTTTTGATAACTAAGGATATCTCAAAGAAAAAGGTAGCTACTATTAAATTCACTGCTAAACTTCTAAATACCAAGGGCAAGGTAGTTAAAAATAAGGCAGTTACATTTAAATTCAAAGGCAAGACCTATAAGGTTAAAACTAATAGTAAAGGTATTGCTACATTAAGTTTGAAGAATTTAAAAGTGGGAAGCTATAAGATTATTTCAAAATATGGAAAATCAACTTGTACAAATACTATTAAAATTAGAAAATAGTGTATATTTCCATATTCATTTTTTAATTATTTTTTAAGTGATGTATGATTTTCACTTAGGTCTTTAATTAAAATGATGGTTGCTTGCAAACTCCTATTTTAATGAAAGCTATTTTCAATTTAAACATAGTTTGGAATCATAGTGATTTTAAAAAATAGGAATGATGTCCTATTTTTTAATGGTTATTGTGTTTTTAAGGTATGACTTGCCGTAATATGTGTAAATGACATATTTTCCGACATTAAGGTTTTTTAAACTAACTTCTGCAATTCCTTTCTTGTTTGTCTTTGCAGAGTAGGTTTTTCCTTTAATTTTAAATTTGATTTTTTTGCCTGAAAGCACTTTTTTACCTTTGGATAATTTGGCTGTGAATTTAACGGTTTTAGCTTTCTTTTTGGCAATGTTTTTAGCGCTCAATACCTTTTTAACATAAATCTTATTGGATATGTTCACATCTTGTGATGATGCTTTAATGACATATGTGTCTGGTGTTAGGGTTATTTTAAGTGAAGCATAACCGTTTTTATCAGTTGTTTTTGTATAGGTGTGTTTATTTACAGTTATCTTAACTGTTTTACCTGCTCCGACAACTTTGCCGTCATATCCATAAACACGTACCTTATAGTAGGTATTGTCTGTATAATACATTTTAACATTGGATGCAGTCAGTTTTGCTTTGGAGTTGACTGTCACTGAATTTTGAATAGTGCTAGCATTATATATGCCGTTTCCACCATATACAACTAAAGCATTATACTTTCCGGGATTTTGAGTAATTAAAATACTAGCAATACCGTTCTGGTCTGTAGTGAGGCTGTAAACCTTGTCTAAAGTAATATTTATTGTCTGGTTTGCAATAGGCTTTTGGTTTGCATCGGTTAGCCTTACTATGAATGATGATCCGTCATTGTAATCCATTGTCACATCAGAGGAAATCAGAACTGTCTTTAAATAATCCACTGTAACGGTGGAAGTGACATTTCTGGATTTATACTTGTCTCCAATGTATGATATGCTAACTTCATATGTTCCAACTTCCAGATTCAAATCAAGGCTGGCGTGACCGTTTTCATCTGTTGTTAAAGTTGTGAGGTTATCCAGTCTGACGTATATTTTTTCATCTTTAAGGGGATTGTTTTCGCTGTCGGTTAGTGTAATGTTTAATTTGCCGGAATGTGGTGTTACTTTAATGTCTGGAACATCCAAAACAACGTCATTGTCTTTAACGATGACTTTTTTGCTTTCACTTTTGATGTCATAAGTCACTGTCAAATCATAAGTTCCGTTAACGTCAGGCAATGCAAGGTTAATGCTGCAGGTTCCGTTTATGACTTGGTAGGTCTCTGTTTTACCGTTAAATGAAACTGTGATATTTTCTGAGTCTAAAAGATAACCGTTTATACCAACCAATACTGGAACTGTAATGTTTTCATCGCACAATCCGCTTTGATTGTCAAAACTGATTATTATATCATATGGAAGGGCAATGATGAAACTTGTCCTGACGGTTGTTAAATCACCGTTTGAATAATCGGCAGATATTAAAAATACGCCTACAACTGATGATTTAAAGCTGACTGTTGCCACACCGCTTTCAAGTGAAAAACCGTCTCCTTCCTCGTCAATATCTGTTCCGTCAACATAAAATCTAATCATTCCACCGGAAATTGAATTATTCATATCGTCTACAACGCTTGCGTTAACGTCTATTGTTTTTCCTGAGAGCAGCTCTACAGTATCGTTGTCGTTAACCTGAACTGTCAGGTTTCCTGTGATGTAGCCTTCCAAATTAAAAATATGGTTGTTTTCATCTCTTGATGTACAGTTGACTATTGTGTTGTTATTTAGTTTTACACCTGCATAATCAATGAATATAGCAGAAACGTAATCGGATACCAAATCATTAAATGTATTGTTTTCGATTATTACAATTGAGTTTTCCAAATCAACGTTTCTAACGTAAACTCCTGCAGTGGTTGAAGCTATATTGGAGTCAAAGATGTTATTGGCAACTATCATTTCCTTAAAGATGCAGTATGATTCATATCCTCCTTCAATAAAGATGCTTCCTCCATAAACTGCTGAATTGTTTATGAATTTGTTGTTGGTCATGTTTATTACTTCATCACCGTAATATCCGTCATAGATTACAGCAATTGCACCTCCGTTGTAGCAGTTTTCACCGCCGTTGGAAATGAATGTGTTGTTGATGATTTGTGAGTTTAGACTGTCTATTTCAACAGCTCCTGCTCTTGCACTTTCAGTTGAGCTTATTGTATTGTTTATGAAAAGACAATTTATGATTTTTGAAAAATCACCATCTGACTGTATTGCTGGGGCCTGATCCATTGAATTGTTTTCAAATAGGCACCCGTCAACAGTTATGTAATCGCCATATAAGTGTAGACTTCCGTATTTTGACCCGTAATGGCCCTGGTTATTGGTAAAGCTTGAGTTGATTACAGTCACGTTATTTGAGTAAATTGCAAGACCCATGCAGTTTGCATTTCTGTTGAGGTTATCGTTATTGTCAAAGACAGTATTGATGATTAAACCGTTTTGACCTCCTTTTTCATAGGCATTATCTTCAAGACCTCCCCAGCTGACAGCAGAAGCGATTCTAGCACGGTTTAGAGTGAATGTTGAATCTGATAAAATACCGTTATCTGCATTCCAGAATATTGCACCGCCTTCAACGGCAGTGTTGTTTATAAAAGTACAATTTTTTATTTCCACTTGAGCATCTTTAATGAATATTGCACCGCCTTCAGTGTCTCTACCGTTTTTAAAAACGATTCCACTGATTGTAATTGAATCTTTAGTATCAATGTTAAAGATCCTTGTATTTCTGTTGGATGCATCAATTACAACATTGCCGTAAGCGGAAATATCTAATGCAGAGTTTATATTTAAATCGGATTCATTGTATGTTCCCTGCATGATAATAATCCTGTGGATTTCTGTTTTTCCTGCAAGCTCTATTGATTTATTTATTGTCTTAACTGGACTACCTATAATCCCATTATTGTCATCACTGCCATCCGGTGATACAAATATTATATTGTCTTCCGGCTCGTTTGCAATCTGGCCGTCTTCGGCAAAACATGTCTGTGAAGCGATAATGAGAATGAAAATAGATAGCACAATTAAAATTAACTTTTCATGTTTCATCGCACTTTCCTCTCGATATGAATAATTGTTAGCATAATTAAATCTATTATTTTAATCAATATTTAAATTTTAATTAATTTCCGCTTTTGTATTATATTGTTTTCATCTCTTTTGTATTTTAGACATCTTCCATTAATTAAATGAAAATTAATATATATTCTACATTACATACCTTAATATGTTATAAATTAAAATTCAGTTCATAATTTAAATTGGAGGTTATTTTCAAATGTTAAAGCAAAACAAGCATATTTTATTTGTTTTGGTACTATTATGCTTATTGTTAATTATTCCATGTTCATTTGCAGCTGATTTGGCAAATGATACTTATTTAAGCGATGTTAATGATGATGCATCTGCTACTGAAGGCACAGTAATATATGTTAATGATACTACAGATTCAATTTCTGAGGCTGTAAATGCCTTTAACTCATCAGTTAATTCAAACATTTACATTAAAAACGGAAATTATAAAATCAACTCAGCAATCAATATAAATAAGGACATCACCATTATCGGTGAGTCAAAAGAGGGCACTGTACTTTACGGTGACGGTACAGATTCAATTTTTAAACTCTCAACAAACTCAAAAGTCACACTTGTCAATATGACTTTCAAAAATGCAAAAGGAAACGGAGCATTGTACTTGGATGCTGGTGATACAGTAATTGTTGATGATTGTATTTTTACCAACAATTCTGCAGGAGCCATTTATTATCATTATGCTTATATTGGCAATATTGTGATAAATGTAACTAATTCTATTTTCAAAGACAATTATCTTGATGATGACGGCGGAGCCATTCACATAAACAGGGGAAGCCTTAATGTTAAAAACTCTGTTTTTGAAAACAATGGTGTTTCAATCGCTAATAATATAATCAATAATGGAGGAGCCATTTATGCAGGTGGAGGAATATTAAATGCAATCTCTCTTGATTCCTGCAGGTTTATCAATAACACAGCCACAAGGGGAAGTGCACTTTCCGTGCGTGCTGATTGTGATGTGTACATTTTCAATTCAGTTTTTGAAAACAACACATCTCCTGGAAACTACGGCAATTATAATTTCAATGTAAGTTCATGTCTAATGGATATCACACCATCCTTAAAAGGAATCAATCTTTATTTGAAAAATAATACTATTGAGAATAATGTTTTAAACAATGAAATTCTCACCACAGAAAAAGTAAACGTCACATACCTTGATAAAAACGTCTATATTGCTGCAGACAACTTAGATAAGATTTACGGTGACGACTATAATTTTAACGTGAAACTTGCTGATTTGTCCGGAAATCCTCTTTCAGCTAAAGAGATTACAGTTGTTCTGACAAACACATATAACAGTCAGGTGACAACCATTTCCAACATCACAAACTCCGAAGGTATTGCAGTTATTTCTCTAAACACTCAAAAACCAGGTAAATACAGTGTCGTTTCCACATTTGCAGGTGATGGCACCTATGATGGGATAAGCGTTAAAAATACAATCACTATCAGAACAGAAAATGAATTCAATGTTGTTTTGGACTCAGATTCCATTGCCATTAGCGAAGGGGAATCATATATTGTAACCGGATATATCTATGATGAATATATGGTTTTGACAAATGACGCAAGCGGCAAACAGTATTCCATTTCCTGGCCGAACAATCACGGAACCATTTCTGTTGTGGAAGGGGGTGCCTACAGGGTTGATGGAAACAAATTCACTTTCGACATCAACAGATGCCACCTTGTAACACGTGATGAACCTTATTATATTTCATTTAATGTTTCTGAAACCGGATCAGCCACACTGAAAGTGGATTTATCCAAAAATTTCACAAACATTGACAAAAACCTCACAGTAATCTACGTTTCTTTAAACGGAAGCGATGAAAACGGTACTGGTGCAGCTGACAGTCCACTTGCATCCCTTCAGATGGCACTTGCAGCAAACACCTACCTTGGTGGTGGAAAAACTATATCTGTAGGTGAAGGAACATTTGAAATCTCCACATTCACAATTGCCGATGATGTGACTGTTGTCGGTGTAAAGTCAAAAACACTAATAAAGCAGAACAACGGCAACCTTGGAATGTTTGAAATTGATGGAGCAAACACAGTAAGATTTGTAAACCTCTCATTTACCGGAGGATACGCAACTCCCGAACCTGAATCATTAATACATGTCACTGATGAAAGTACAGCTTATATTGATGGATGTGAGTTTTATGCCAACTCAGCTATAGATGGTGGAGCTATTGCAGTCAGTATTCGCTCAAAAGTCTATGTTGACAATTCATATTTCCATGACAACTCAGCAATCACAACAATGGGCATAGGTGGTGCAATATATGTTCACGATTCAAGCTATTTACGTGTAACAAACTCCATATTTGTCAACAACACTGCAAGAGACGGTGGAGCAATATTTTTAGGATTCGGAAGTGAGGCAGACATCATCAACTCAACATTTGAAAACAACACTGCAATCGCCACAACACTGCGTGAAGGCGGTGGAGGAGCAATATTTACAAGAAGCAATAATGTCAATATCTTAAACTCCACTTTCAAAACAAACTATGCGGAACTCTATGGTGGAGCAATATACCTTGACTACGGTGACATTGAAATATATAAGTCATATTTTGAAGACAACTATGTAAAAAGAAGCAGCGAAGCAAAAGGAAGTGCAATCGAGTCAAGCTATACTAGCTACAGCAACATTACCATGCACTACTCAGTTCTTATTTCACAGGATTCCTCATCCAATTATGTTGTAAACATTCACAACACTGATGAAAATCACACTGCTGATTTAAATTACAATTACTGGAAAACAAAATCTTTAAAATCAAATGTTGGAGCTACCTATGAAGCAAGAATTCAGGTGGACATTGAAAACACATACATCTACACAGGTGATGTTGTAGAGTTCGGTGTTGAGTTTGTATGTTACGATGTTGAAAACGGAACAAGCGCACTCGAAGGATATGTTCACGATTTGGCATTTAAACTGATACCTTCTATCGGAGAAATCAGCTCTCCAGATATAGTTGTTAAAGACAATAAGGCTAACTTCATATATGAAGCAACAACTGTCGGCAGGGAAGTAATTTCATTTGAAAATATCTTAACCCATACCACTTACTCATTTGATGTTTTAAACGGTTCAGGTAAAATCAACTTAACTCACAGTATTTCTATTGATGTAAATAAGATATCCACTATCACAGTCAGCTTTGACAGTAATGTAAGCGGAAACGTCACAATCAGACTAAACGGCAAAGATAATATTGTTGAAATTTTAGATAATAAAGCTGTTTTGGAAGTTGAAACTGCTCCTGGCGATTATGCAGTCACCGTAGTATATCCTGGGGATGATATATACAGAGGATTTATAGATAAGGATTCATTTAATGTTGCAAGATATGAATCAAGTATTTCCGCTGCAGACATTACAGTATACTTCAACGGAAAATTCGAAGCTGTTTTAAAAGACGATGAAGGAAAAGCCATTTCAGGTGAAGAGCTTTCAATTAAGATTAACGGAACTGAATACTTAGCAACTACCGATAAAAAGGGTGTTGCAACACTAAACCTGAATCTTGCATCTGTAGGTGAATATAATGTAGTGACAAGCTTTAAAGGAAACAGTAATTATAATTCATCACAGACCACTTCCAAAATCACTGTAATCTACGCAGACATTAAACTGAATGCACCTGACGTTGTTATAAATCCACGTGAGGGTTCATTTGCAGTAACAGTAACTGATCTCAACGGCAACGTGCTCAACGGTGTTGATGTTGTAATCGTCATTAATGGAACTTCCCACAACCTTAAAACTTTAAGTGATGGTAAAGTGACTGTCGATTTGACAGACAATGGACTGGCCGTTGGCAAATATGATGTAAGCGTCAGTGTTCCGGCAAGTGAGGTTTACGCAGCAAATGCAACAACATCACATATCACTGTTGAAAAGATACTTGCATCAATTAAAACCAGTGACTTTTCAGCATTTTCATCCAATTCCGTCATTAATGCAACACTTCTTGACAATAAGGGAAATCCTCTTTCAAATAAAACACTGATATTTGACGTAAATGGAAATCAAACAGAAGTAGTTACAGACAGCAATGGTTTTGCATCACTGAAACTTAACTTGGCTCCTGGAACTTACAGTGCAGTTGTAAAACTTAAAAGTGATGATGTATTTACAGCAATTGATTCTAATGTAAATGTTAAAATCAATCCAAATTCAGTAAACATAACTGCAGATGACGTTGTTGTCTATTATTCAAACGGTAAAATATCAGTCACTTTAACTGACTCAGAAGGAAATCCGATTTCAAGCAAAGTATATGTATCACTTAACGGACAGACTCTGGTTATCACTACTGGAGCTGATGGATCTGGAACTACTCCAATAAGCAAATTGGATATTGGAACTTATGAGGCTTCAGTAGAATTTGAGGGAAATGCCATATTTGAAGCTGCAAACACTACAATAAAAATAACTGTTCTTTCAAGTATCCAATCACAGGATTTAACAAGAGCATATTTAAGCCCATATGACTTTACAGCATCACTTGTTGATTCATCAGGAAGTCCGCTTTCAAACCAGACTGTAAGTCTTGTTGTAAACGGTAATGTCTATAATGTCACAACTGACGTGAATGGTGTTTTAAAGTTAAGTGAAAACCTTGCAGTTGGAAGATATGCAGTAACAGTCATAAATCCAAACACTGGTGAGGAAACAGCCAATTATGCAACAATCGTTAAAAGAATCACTGGTAATGCAAACATCAACATGTATTACGGTGCAGGAAAATCCTATACTGTACGTGTCTTTGACGATAATGGAAGTGTAGTCGGTGCAGGCGAAAATGTAAGCTTTACCATCAATGGAAAAACCTACACTCGCCAAACTGACAGCAACGGATACGCATCCTTTAAGATAACCCTGCAGGCTAAAACATACACAATTACTGTAGCCTACAAAGGTGTTAAAGTATCAAATAAAGTTGTTGTAAAACCGGTACTGACAGCTAAAAATATTTCCAAGAAAAAAGCAAAAACCATTAAATTTACAGCAAAACTTGTAAATACCAATGGAAAAGCCCTTAATGGTAAAGTAATTAAATTCAAGTTTAAAGGAAAAACTTACACGGCAAAAACCAACAAAAAAGGAATTGCAACAGTAAGTCTGAAAAACCTTAAGGTTGGAAAATACACCATAAAGTCCGTTTATGGTAAATCAACTGTTAAAAACACAATTAAAGTTAGAAAATAATTTCAGGAGCAATTTTTGCTCCTTGATTTAATTTTTTTTAATGGCAATATTTTATTTTTTCCATGTAAAGAAAAGAAGTTAATTGTTAGAACTGTATCAGAAGCACATCACTTCAAAATAATGAAAACAAAACTC
>CAZOYH010000005.1:0-33581 GCA_964583995.1 uncultured Methanobrevibacter sp. | reverse complement strand
AAAAACACTATCAAACTGAAGGTTGTTTAAAACTCAAAAATCTAGCACCCTATATTAATATATGTTGGTTTATATTTTTTTAGTAACAAGTTTAAACCAAAAAATATCATTTAATTGCATTCATGAACCTATTTTTAATAGTTATTGGTTCCAAATCAATAATTGGTGCAGTTGAGTTACCAGATTCTGTATTATACACGATGAAACTCGCATCATCACTTTCGATAACATCTTTTAAGTCAATATCCTCAAAATTAAATGCATTCTTAAATCCTACACCTTTTGCAACATCAACCAGGTCAATTTCCTGTGCGTAGGTATCCTGATTGCCGGTTGAACCGTAGGCACCATTGTCTATTACAATCCATGTTAAGTTTCTTGGATTGTTTGCAAAAACAGTTACAAGTGAACCCATATTCATTAAAAGTGATCCGTCACCGTCAATTACAACAACATCTTCATCCGGCTTTGCAAGAGCAAGACCAAAACCGATTGATGAGGCAAGACCCATTGAACCAATCATATAAAAGTTTTTATCCCTGTCTTTAATATCATATAATTCTCTTGACGGAAATCCTATATTGCAGACAACTATTTCATCGTCAATGCTTTTCATTATATTTTCAATTGCTTGTCTTCTTGCCATATTATCACCAATACCTGATTTCTAAAAGTACGCTTACAGGTTTTCCTTCTTCAACGGATAAATCCCAACTTAATCTAATGTCTTCATATGCTGCTTCAGGAGTTGCAGGTTTAAAAAATCTGAAATCCATTGCTTCTAGGATTCTTGGTGTTGACTCACCCATTGGAACCTGTCCGCATATGTTTTCACCTTCAGTTCCTCTGTGACTCATTATCATTAAAAGTGGAAATTTGTATAATTGTGTTAATGATTTAAGTGCATTTATTGAGTTTCCAAGTCCGGAATTCTGCATTAAAATGGCTGGTTTTTTCCCGCCAAGATATGCTCCGGCACATATTCCAATCCCTTCCTCTTCACGTGTAACAGGAATATGAGTTATTTCATCATCTTCATCAATCATATTCAGTAATTTTGATAGGTTTACACAGGGAACACTTACAATAAAGTCGATTCCCACATCTTTAAGCCCATTAAAAATAGCTTCGCTACTGTCCATTTTATCACTTCACATTTAATATCACTATTTCATATTATAAAAATATATTTAAATTCAGTTAATTTAAATTAATTTGAATATTTTTTCTTTATTTTAATTTTTGTTATTGTACATTTTCAGACTATTTGAATAATATTAGTAACCTTTTTATTTAACGAAATAATAATATATAATCATGTTTGATAAACTACCAATTTCTTCTAAAACAGAAAGAATTTTAACAAAATCTTTAGATGAGGAGATTTCCGTTGAAGAGGCAAACCATTTAATGAGTATTAAAGGTGCTGATTTATATCCTTTGCTTGCAACAGCGGATTATTTAAGAAGCCAAATCGTTGGTGACAACGTAACCTTCATTAACAATTGCAATATTAATTTCACAAATATCTGTACAGTCAGATGCGGATTCTGCGCATTCGGAAAGGATGCAGATGACCCTGAAGCTTATATATTAAATGATGATCAGATTTTAGAAAAAGCTCGTGGTGCTGTTGAAAAAGGAGCTCATGAGTTTTGCGTAATGGGAGGAGTGCTTCCAGATGCAGACATTGAATACTATGAACATCTGATGCAGCTGTTAAAAGGGGAATATCCTAATGTAATGATTCATGGATTTTCACCGACCATGATTAAGGATGCATGTGAAGTATCTGGTATTGACATTGCTGAAGGCTGTGAAAGACTTAAAAGTGCAGGTCTTGACACACTGCCTGGAACAGCAGCTGAAATTCTAACCGACCGCTCAAGGGAACTGATTTGTCCTGAAAAGGTAAGTGTAGCAGAATGGATTGATATTGTAAAAACAGCTCATGAAGTGGGAATTCCAGGTTCAGCAACAATCATGTATGGTCACGTTGAAACTTTAGAAGAAAGGGTAGAACATATTGACATTATAAGAAATCTTCAGATGGAAACTAAAAACTTTACAGAGTTTATTCCAATGACTTTTATGCATGAATACTCTCCAATATTTTTGGAAGGTCAAAGAAATCTTGGAGCTACTGGTACTGAAGACTTAAAATTATATGCAGTGGCCAGATTGATGCTTAAGGATTTGATTCCAAATATTCAGGTATCATGGGTAAAAATGGGCTACAGGTTTGCTCAAGTATCACTGACTGCCGGCGCAAATGACCTTGGTGGAACATTAGGTGGAGATGAACTGTCAGAAGCTTCCGGAGCGCCTGATGGAGTGGAAGCATCAATCGACACATTGGGAAATATGGTTAGAAACCTTGGAAGAAATCCGATTGAGAGAAATTCAAAATACACAGAATTCTATCCGATTGAATTGACTGATGGTGTTCCTTCAAAATAAGCGTATGGTGAGTTTATGAAGAAATTTATTGTCATTGACGGATTGGACGGCTCAGGAAAAGACACACAGGTAAGATTGCTTGCGGAGATGTATGAAAAACAGGGAAGGTCTGTAACTGTAAGGTCCCATCCATGTAATGATAATAGATATGGTAGAAAATCAAAAGAAGCCCTTTTAAAGACAGGCAAATTAAATCACATTAAGGCAACCATTTATTTTGGTCTTGACGCTATAAGGTCTGTTGTAAAATACACTCATGATGATAATGTTGATGTTTTGATATTTTCAAGGTATGTTCTGGCTGTAATGTATCTTCCAAATGTCATAAACACAATTGTCTATAAAATCGTTGTTTTTGTGCTTCCAACTTCGGACTGCATGTTCTTTTTGGATGTAACGCCGGAAGAATCCCTTAGAAGAATGGATTCTCGTGGTGAAGATACAGAAATGTTTGAAAATATAGATTCACTTAGGGAAAACCGTTTAAGGTCACAAAAATTCACATATAATTGGAATGTCATTCCAGGTGATGATCCGGCTGAGGTAATCAGCGAAAAAATAATAGCTAAATGTTTGGAGTCAGACAAACTCTTATCATAATACTTCTTTTATTCCCTCATCGGTTATTATCATTAATGAATTTAGGTTTTCTAAATGAAGTGAAACAATTGGATGAGCCTGAATGTCTTTATTCATAAAAATTAATTCTCTTTCAACAAAATCTATCCAATTTACGTTATACACAACTACGCCATTGATAATTAATCCTAAATATTGTGGGATAAATCTGTTTTCATTTACTTCTTCAAAATATTCGTTATTTCTTAAAATTTCTCTTAATACGTCTTCCATCTAAACACCTTTTCTTTCATAAACAAATTTAGGAACTGCCTTGTCAAAAGGATCAAAGGTTTCTCTGTTTTTAACTTCCATACATTTCATGCTGACTTTTGAGTGAAGTGAAGAAGGAAGTCTTAAAATCCTTTTAAGGTCAATTGATACTTTTGCATCTATTGTTGCAAGGTTAACTCTGGCCATAGCCTCAACAAGATTTTTATAACGTCTCGGACCGATATCCCTTTTAAAATAACCCCAATTGTCATTATCCAAGTGGTGTCTTGAAGCCATAATGTCCTTCATCAGTTTGGGATTGATTCCGTCAATCTTTTCATTTCCGACCATGTGCTGGATGTTGAACTTGACTTTATCGGTAAATATTCTTGAATAACCTATTGGAATTGAGAAATGCTCAAAGTTAAAGCTCTGATTTGACACTTCTGAGTTGATGAATTGGGATTTAGGAACTTCAGCACCTGCAACATACTTTAACACTTCAGAGCGCAGTTCACTTGAAGCACTCATCATTTCCTCATCCAAAATCCTTATGTGATAGCCTCTTCCTGAATAAATCAGATGAATATTTTTAAGACCCAAATCGCCCTGCAAAGTATCAATTAGGGAATTTACGATTTCTAAAGCTTCTCCAAGACAGGTTTCACAGACTCCATCGCACTGACAGGACCTTATTGGAATATCTTTTGCATCAACGTCAAAGATATATTCTGCTTTAAGCCAGTCTTCACGCCTTCTTGGATTATTGTAAAAAGCTACAGATATATATGCTGCAAAAGGAGCCTTGTATCTGAGGAATTTCCTTAGGGATTCTGTTCCCTTAAAGACTTTATATCTGTCGTTAGGTCCTCTGCCGTTATGGTCAAAACCGAACTCCCTTTTTTTGATATCGGTTGATATGAAGTCAGGCAAGTCTTTCGGGTCCCATTCCTCACGATAATACTGTCTTCTTTCCTTTAATGTAGCTTTAGAAAACATGATTATAAATTACTTTTTTAAAGTATTAATTATTTTTGCAAGTGTGCTTTTGTGATTAGAAAAAATATATTAAATATTATTTAAATAATGATAAACATGATTAAATGTCCAGTTTGCGGAACCTTGGTTCAAGAGGGCGAAGAATATTGTCCAAGTTGCGGATATGATTTATATTGCCTAGATTTGGACGACGATTTATGAGTGCTTGATAATATGGAAGAAATAGTTGAAGTTATAGGAGTTGAACACTTAAAAACTGTTTTATCTAGTTTAACTCCAGAAGAAATTGTAAAACCAGCATTTGACAATTGGATGGCTGGAATAAGAACAGGCCACACTATATTGAATCTTGAAAACGGTAAAGTTTATGGACTTGGAATTGAGCTTAACCAATTGCCGTTGGCTGATAACATTTACATTGAACTTTTTACAATAAAATCCCATGAAGAACCTGTCAGCGAAGAGGAATTTTTCTCTAAAAATGAATATGAAGAGTTTCTTGAATTCAGCAGTGATGATCCGTGCGAATATATTCCGGATATCATAACAGAATTCTGTGAGCTAAAAGGCATAGATGAGTATGAAAGAAAAATCGGTCTTTTGGCATATAACTTTGAAAAACATGAGCAGGACAATTATAACATGTGGGAATCCAAGATTTTAAACAAGTATTATGATGCAATTCGTGAAGACCACAATCCGTTTAAGTTTTCCCAGTCTAGTCTTTAGCTTCCTGATCCAGTTGGTATTTTTTACGTCCATAACATGAAAGAGGATTGTTTATGCCTTTACATGATTTGTCAGGATGGCAAAGGTTAGGCAAGTGAATTTTGATTTTTTCACAGCTCATAGGAGTATACCATTTGGTTTCGCCTTCATGATTGATGTCAACCCTTTCATGCATTCCAAAACCTAATTTTGATATGATGTTTATTTTTTCCTGTGGCTGGTCATCAAACAACGGTGGTGAACAGTTGTCTGCTGCATCAAAGATTAATGGCAGGATTTCATTTTCAGTAATTGATAAGTCCGGATCCATATCAGAGACTTTAACGGTTTCATCTGAAGCAAATATTCTAGGATATAATCTTGCATATGATGCAAATGATGTTAATAAAAGTACGATAGCATCGTTACGTCCACCTGAAGACACTCCTTCAACTGTTGTTTTAATGCATGGTGGAAACGCATCAGGATTCAGTTTTCCTGCCTGAACACTACCGTAAATTCCACCGCTTCCTGCATAGTATTGATTATATTTGCTGATTTCTTCAGGAATGAACTCTTTTAGCTCTTCAGCAATCTTTAAAATTGCAGGATGGATTTCAATTCTCGCAGACATTTCCTTAATTCTTGCAATGTATTCCTCGGTTTTCTGCATTACCAGTCTTGAAAGGATTTGCTCTTTAACGCTGTCACCAATGAGGATATTGTACATCCTGTCAGGGCTTCTGTCGGTAAATTCATCTGAAAATCTTTCCAGAAAGTCTTCCTGCTGAAGAATGATGTCTCCATCATCAATCAGTAAATCTGTTAGCTTAAGTTTTTTAGTAGCAACAACTTCCCTAAGGGATTTCCAATTTATTGAACCGTCAATTTTTACCTCATCTAAAACTTCGTCAATGATATCGCTTCTTGACATCGGAGGTATTTTTGCAAGTCTTTCTAAAATAAGTGTACCTTGTGATTCAATAAATAGCCTTGTTTCACGAGAACCAAGGTTAAACTGAATAGCAATGGCCTGGCACAATATATGGAATGTTACGACATCCTGTGTAAATAGATCTGAATTTGTCAGGTATTCAAATTCGGCCTGTGTGAAGTTCTTATTGTTTTTTTTCTCAATTGCCCATTGAATTCTTTTAATGGCCAAATCATGATATGATTTTGGAATTAATGAATCATCAGATATTCTCTGATTGGTTGTGTGAGTACAGATATCAATTAAAGCTTCATCTTCCTCAAAGATTTGATTTAAATCACCGTAAGCTCTAATGATTTGTCTTCCTTCATTGGATAATGGGTTAATATAAGAAACTTCAGCCATGTTTTTAAGTTTTAATTTTATGTTTTAAATAGCTATGTTATTTTAAAAAGCAATATTTACGTGGGGGGTGGTCGGGTGAATTTTCATCCACCCTTAAGAAATTACTATTTCAAATCCGCAAAGTATGTCACACATTAAAACTCCGCTTCATCAGTCCTGTTTTTAAGGAACCTCAACTTGAAAACTCTAACCTATATTTGTTTTTTCTAAAAGTTCATTTCTTTAGCAGTGCCTATTGGATGAAATACCAATAGTAACTGATGGCTAAAAAGAAAATGCCATCAAGTATTACTGCAACCAAGCCTAACCCTCCTAAAGAGGAAATTTTCATGTGTTTTTTTGTCATTTTTTAACCTCTTTACTTTTTTTAATTTTTATTCATTCCAGATTATTATGTATTATTACTTTTATTATAAAAAGTATTACTATTGGAATTTTTAAAAAAATTTAAATAGTGTATAATCAATATAATTAATTGTGTGTTTTAAGTCATTTTTTTGACTGATTTAAAGATATTCGGGTTTAAGGCATATTATTATGCCTTTTTCCTAATCTTTTTGTTTAATTTTTATATTCCTTTTTTCAAAATACTTGTTTTTTCTGTGATTTATATTAAAATAAACTAATAACAATGTTAAAAAATTAATTTATTATATAATAAAAAACATAATTATTATATGTTTAAAATAATTAAGGAGAAAAGATAAATGTCTAAGATTTTTATTTCATGTGCACTTCCTTATGCAAATGGTCCATGTCATTTAGGCCACATCCGTTCTACTTATTTACCTGCAGACATTTACGCAAGGTACAATAGAATGGTTGGAAATGATGTGCTGATGGTTTGTGCTACCGATGAACATGGAACTCCAATTGCAGTGAAGGCGGATAAAGAGAATAAAAAACCTATTGAAATTTCAAAAAGATATCATGATATGATTGTTCAGGACGTTGAATCCATGAACATATCACTGGATAATTTTACAAGAACCACAGATGAAGCTCACTACGAAATAGCTAAAAACTTCTTTAAGGACTTGTATGACAATGGATATATCTACAGACAGGATATCCAGCAGTTATACTGTCCAAACTGTAACAAATTCCTGCCGGACAGGTATGTTGAAGGATTATGTCCTGTCTGCGGTTCTGAAGCAAGAGGAGACCACTGTGAAAAATGTGGAAGAGCTTTAGATCCAACAGAACTTGACGAACCACATTGTATAACCTGTGGTACAACTCCAATTATCAAGGATACATTCCAGTATGCGTTTAAATTATCAGAGTTTGAAGATGACCTAAAAGATTATATTGAAAACAATGATAACTTGCCGGCTAACGTTAAAAACTATGCATCAAACTGGCTTAAAGACGGTTTAACCGACTGGACTTTAACAAGAGATATGGACTGGGGTATTCCGGTACCTCTTGATGAAGCTGAAGGTAAAGTATTGTACGTCTGGATTGAAGCATTTTTAGGTTATATCTCATCAGCTTCACAATGGTCAGCCCAATCAGGCAATAAATGGGAAGAATACTGGAATGACTTTGTAGTCCACTTTATCGGAAAAGACATTATTTACCACCATTCAATTTTCTGGCCAGGACTTCTAAAAGCATATGGATGCAAATTGCCTGACATGATTTATGCAGGAGAATTTCTATCTTTAGAAGGAGAAAAAATGTCAACAAGTAAAAATTGGGTAATCTGGATTGCTGATTTTGTAAAAGACTATGAACCAGATTTGCTTAGATATTACCTGACAATAAATGCTCCTTTAAACAAGGATTCTGACTTTTCATGGGATGACTTCCAGAGAAGAAACAATGACGAACTTGCAGATGTAATAGGTAACTTCCTGCACAGGACATTCACATTCACCCGCAAGTATTTTGACAATGAAATCCCAGAATATGCAAATCCGTCCGCTGAAGATGAAGAATTTAAAAAAGCCATTGAAGGATTGCCTAAAAAAGCTGGTGAATACATATCACAATTTGAATTCAGGGAAGGATTGCTTGAAATATTTAAGGTAGCTAAAAAAGGAAACAAATATTTCAACGACCAGGAACCTTGGAAAGCAGTTAAAGAGGATATGCAAAAGGCAGCAAACTGCCTTTACCTGTCAAATCAGCTTGCAAAAACATTGGCTTTCACATTAAAACCATACTTACCTACTAAAGCCGATGCAATAGCTGAAATCCTAAACATTGAAGATTTATCCCAATGGAAGGATGCAAGCGTATTCCTGCCAACAGGTCATAAAATCAATAAGGCTAAACCTTTATTTAAGAAAATTGATGATGAAGTAATAGAAGCTGAAAAAGCAAAACTTAAAGAAAATCTAAAAGAAAATGAGGAAGATAATATGAGTGACTTAATTAGTATAGACCAATTTGATGAAGTTGTAATCAAAATCGGTCAAGTATTGGAAGCAGAAAAAATCGAAAAATCAGATAAATTATTAAAATTACAGGTTGATATCGGAGAAGAAAAACCAAGACAAATCGTTGCAGGCCTTGCAAAATTCTACTCTCCTGAAGAATTGGTTGACAGAAAAGTTTGTGTTGTTGCAAACCTCCAGCCTGCTAAATTATTCAATACATTATCTGAAGGAATGATTTTAGCTACCGGTGAGTCCGGCGCATTACTTTCCCCTGATGAAAATGGAAAAGTCGGCGAAAGAATTCAATAAATAGATTAAAATGCAAGAATCTGTCCTGGTAAACAAAGCCGAGAGCTACTTAAAAGAAATTTCAAATGACACAATCAGTCTTGAAGGCATTGATGAATTTGAAAATTTCAAAAGCCTTTACTTTAAGCTAGTTGACAGATTAAACTATTTGCAGGATCTTAAAGAGGATATGGATGCACAGGGATACACCACTCCTTTCACATCCCTAAACAAATACGGTACCAAAACATTGGCTGAAGTTGCCGTAGATGAAATAGGCGAAAACAGCCGCCACAATCAGATATTCAGAATGAAGGCAAATGCAAAAAAGAATATTCTTGATAGGGTTAAATCGGCTATTGATTCACATAAGATTGCAATCGGAAATCTTGAACAGTTTGGTTATGTGAAATGCGGGTCTTGCTATAAAAAATATTCCATAGAGGAATATAAGCAGATGGACGGTAAATGCAGCTGTGGAAATGAAGGATTTGCCTTTAAAATCAAAAGAGAATCCACACACAGGATTGAAATTATCCCTTACCTACCGCTGTCCGGAAATTACATGGTTTTGAGAAGTGAACTTTCAGGATATGGAAGGGAAGCTCTAAAACAGGTATTGAACATCTTAAAACAGGAAAGAAAAGGTGTTGTAAAAACCATTGCTCTTGTAATCAGGTTTAAAGATAAAAACAATCGTTTAATTAGAAAAAACATCACGCTGGATTCTGAATATGTATCAAACTATGAAGAGGAAGTCAGAAGAAGATACGGAAAAAATGTAAGAATCGAAGCTTTACGGTTCCACAGAACAAAACCTGCCATCATCGATGATAAGCATGCAAGAACAGCACTTGCAATTGCTTATGTTAAATATGCACATGAAATAATTGAAAACATTAAGGATGATATTCTAAAAAGAAGATTAACTGATTTTAAACGATTGAATAAATATTATGATGTCATTGAGGAGTATAAAAATCAGACACCTGATTTTATAGACAAATATGATTTGGATGCAATTGAGGCATGGAGACAAACCCAAATTGAAGAAACCTTTAAAAAATTAGGGTACTATGATAAATTTGGAAACATGACTAGGTCATTAAGAAGAGACTTGAAGGTACGTGAAAACATCTACAGTAACACCTTAAAAAACATTGCACCAACATTGATTCTATGGGACATGTTTAAATATTATTTAACAAATTCCAATAACTCAAGAAAAATAGACAATGGACCGTTTCCGTATATTAGGGTTGAACTTGACCGTGAACAAAGAAAAGTGTTCCAGACAACTTTTGACAATGTAATCGAAACATTAAATGATTACACAGATATTAAGATTATACCAGTTCCTGAAATGGATTTGTTATTGTATGAAAAATTCAAATTTGAAAAGCAGATTAAGAGTTCCAATATTAAATTTAATCATGTTGCATTGGGTGCGGCATTAATACACTCTAATTCAAACATAGAATTAAGTGAAATCAGTAATGCATTTAATATAAATGAATCAAGAATTAAAAAGGAACTTAAAAACATAGATCAAATCAAAAATCCGAAAAGCGACAAATCCAAGAAATTCCTTGACTTAATTAAAAAATAGTGATTATATGGATGAAGACATAACAACAATTCATATAACAAAGACTCTAACTTCAGCAATGATTGTTGAGATAATAGACAAATATCCTAATCTTGAAGAGATTACATGCTCTCCCAGTGTCTATAACAGGACATCGAATACTTATATAGATGCCTTAAAGCAATTGGACATTAATGTCAAAAGACAATACAATTGGGGAGCAAAATCTAAAAGCAATGGGATTGAATTTTACGTTTTAAAATTATCAAATGAAGGCTTAACACCTAAACAAATCTCACAGAAACTTGAAATATCTCTCAATAGGGTTTATTATCTTCTTCGAAAAGCCGATGCTCAATTTGACAACAGAAAAAGAAAATATGATCATGCTGAAATTAAACAGCTTAAACATGATGGCCTAAAACCTAAAGAAATTGCTGAAAAATTAGATATCCCACTTAGAAGTGTCTATTATATTTTAAACAAAAAATAATTACTTATTTTAATAATGAATTTTAAATTATTACTTATGATGATTCTACCCCAACTACCATTATATGCTATTGCAATAATCTGTGGGCTATTGTCCTTTTTTATAACAAGACTGACAATGCCAAGGATTATAAGAAAATTAGAAGCTGCCGACATTGTCGGAAAAGACATTCATAAATCATGGAAACCAGTCGTTGCTGAAATGGGAGGTTTCGGAATACTGTTCGGATTTATAATGGGCATGTTTTCCGGAATTTACATGCACGATATCCTGGCATTTCCATTGGTTGTTGTATTAGTTGTAATCTTGCTTGTAGGTATAATAGGTATTGTTGATGACTTACTTGTTTTATCTTCAAAGGAGAAGTTTTTCCTATTGTTTTTAGCAGGTCTTCCATTGATATGGGCAGCACCGCCTAATGTGGGATTGTTATATTTAATAACCATTCCGATTGCATTGTCAATAGGATCCAATTTAACAAACATGCTTGCAGGTTTAAACGGTATTGAATCAGGTTTGGGTGTCATTTCCATGACTTCCCTTACAGTAGCATGTATAATTCTTGGAAAATATGATGTTACAATCATATCTATGAGTATGTTGGGGGCATTAATCGCATTTCTATACTTTAACAGATATCCTGCAAAGATTTTCCCCGGAGATACAGGTACACTGATTATCGGCGCAGCTATTGTTTCAATTGCATTTATCGGACGTGTAAAACTGATTGCACTAATTGTTTTGATGCCGAATATTATCGATGCGGCATTGAAATTCTTCTCAGCCGGTGTAATGGAGCGCCAGCAGTTCAAACCGACACAATTGAATGATGAAGGAAAACTTGTAAGGCCGGAACAGGGATTCAAATCACTAATCAGATTAGTTTTAAGAAGACCAATCGCAGAAAAGGATGCAGTAAAAATAATCTGGGGAATTGGAATAGTATTTGGAGTATTGGGTATTATCGTAGCATTGATTATGCCTGGAATGCTTGAAAACCAGACATTGATGAATTTCCTTCACATTAAAGAAATGTTTTATCATATTTAGGTGAAAAAATGAGGCCATACGTAATTTTAAATGCAGCAATGACATTGGATGGGAAAATTGCAACAGCAACTGGAAGCTCAAACATTTCAGGTGAAGAGGACTTAAAAAGAGTTCATGAAATAAGAAAGGACTGTGACGCAATAATGGTTGGAATCGGAACAGTGTTGGCTGACGATCCAAGGCTTACTGTCCACAAGATTGATGCAAATCCAGATGACAATCCTGTGCGTGTGGTGGTTGACAGCAAATGCAGAACACCGATTGCAGCAAGAATAACAAACAAAGATGCAAAAACCATCATTGCAGGAGCCAATGAATACAAATATGACTTCAAGGTCTCTGACAGATATGAAACATTCAAAAAAAGAGGAGTCAAATTCTTCTTTTCAGGTGACAAAAGAGTGGATCTTGTTGCATTGATGAGTTACTTACATGAGGAAGGAATTGAAAAGTTGATGCTTGAAGGTGGGTCTACTTTAAACTTTTCAATGATTAAAGCGGGGCTTATTGATGAGATAAGAATCTGTGTTGCTCCGATGGTTGTTGGAGGGGCAAATGCGAAGACTTTCTTTGATGGTGAAGGCTTTGACACTATCGATGAAGCGGTTCGTCTGGAATTGATTGATTCATATACTCTTGGAAAAGACTTAATTTTAACATATAAAGTTTTAAAATAATTTGTTTTTAATTTAGAGAAAAAATTGTCTGGACTCGTAATATTAAAGCAAAAACTACTTAAATAATGGTAGATAAATTATTAAAATAGAGAAAATGCCATCATTTAGGTGTTAAAAATGTATGTTCATAGGGAATATAAACAAATCATTGATTTGGGTAGTATTGTAAGAAATCTGAAAGAACTTTTGGACAGTGTTGTTGAAAGGTTTACGAATATTCAATTTAAAAAAGAAAACTCTCTTGACAATATTGTTGAAAAATATTCCACTAATAAAGAATTTTTGGAAAAATTAGATGATATTGTTAATTTAATTGATGAATTGGTGGACAGATTAGATGTTCTAAATGATTTTCAAGAAGAATATCTTGCTTGTTTGTCTTTGCAGAATATGGTCAAGTATGTTGTTGGGGATATTAGGAAATATATATTATTTTCTTCATTTATTAAAGATTCAATTTCTTCTTTTTATAACCTAATAACTAGTAAAATAGATTTGATGAAAAAAGGAAGAATAGATGATTATAATAAAGTTCTAAGTGATTATAATATAACTTTATACAAACAAGAGGAATTCTTTTATTTGAATATTTATGAGAAAACAAGTGAACATGATGATTTGATTAAAGAAGTTACAAATATCCTTTGGTGATAATATGAATTATTTTTTAGATACAAATGTCATAATAGGTTATATATTCTTGTTAGATAATTTAAACAAATCATCTGAAGATTTTATTTCCTTTGAAAGTAGTCATTTTTATTCTGATCATGTTAAAAAAGAAGTTGATGATGTTTGTTTTAGAAATCACAAACAATATAGGAATTTTTTATTACACTTGTCAAGATTTTTTTCTAAATTTTCAGATAATTCTTTGATTAATGAATTTGAGGGTCATAAGCTAATAGATAAGATGAATTCAATTGGAACATTAGACATTGATGAAATGCATGATGCATTTAATGTTATTTGGGAAAATTTAGATTTTAATATTAATCATGATGCTTTTGATGTAAAAAATAAGTTTTCTGTTTTTACTAATAATTTTCAATCTTCACATGTATTAAGGAAAAATTATCTATTTAATAAAATGACTTTAGTTCCAAATCATACACAAAAAGATAAAAGAATTTTGTATAAGATTAAAGAAGAAAAATTAAGGGATAACTGGTTGCATGGAGAGGATGAAAATATTCTTTTTGATGCCAATGAGTTCTGTCAAAAAAACAAAAACATTAATTTAGAGTTTGTTACTGCAGATAATGATTTTACAGAAGCTATTGGTAGATTAAGTGATTATTTATGTTTTGATGGATGTATTAATCTATTAGAATTTTCATCAAACAATTAGAATAATCCACTAAACCCAACATTTTTACAGACACAATATCTGCAAAGTGATTTTTTATCATGAATGTATTTAATACGTCCTTTACAGTAAAAATCACCGTTAAAATAGTACACTTCATCATTTTTATCTTCACTGAAAGGGTGTAATGGCTTTTTGGCAATCAAAGCTAAATAGAGAGATATATTTTTTGTAAATTCACGGGTTTCATCATCTCCCGGTGCATATCTGTCGAAATAATAGCCAATATCATTTTGAATATTCTTGATTACATCATCTTTGATTTGAAAATCATCTTCAATTTCAATGCTGTATATTTCATCATAAACGCCAGAGTTATATTTTGCAAGCTTTTTGGTAAGTGGATCTTTGTATCGCTCATCAGTCACTTTATTTTTCAAATAATCGATTGGATAATCTTTTAGATTTGCACGAATAATTTTTAAAAGTTTGGATGCTTTCATAATATTCCTTTTGATTTCAATAATTCACGAGGATTGTCAACAATGGCTTTCATTGCTTCATCGTGAGATAAACCAGCTCCAAGAGCAATCTGATAGGATTTGTCAAATGTTATGATGTTATCCGGTGAGTGTGTATCAGTATTTACCAGTAGTTTATTTCCGACTTCACGTGCAATGTTTGCAACGTGACCGTTTCCAAGGCAGTGTCCGCTACGGGCTGAAATTTCAAGATAAATATCATTTTCCTTTGCGATTTCCGCTTCCTCTACTGTTATTAATCCCGGATGCCCTAATATATCAACATGTTCTGATTCAACAGCTGCCCTGTTTGTTCCAGGTGTTACCGGTTCATTTAGGGTTTCACCATGCACAACTACAATTTTGGCTCCCAATTCCTTTGCTCTTGCAGCAATTCCGTCAATTGACTCACAAGGAGCATGAGTCACTTCAGCACCTAAAATAACAGTAATGTCCCAGTTTGAATTAATATCGTCAATTGCATCTTGAATGGCAGGAATTGTATCGACATTTGACCAGTCAACATGGTCTGTGATTGCTATTGCTTCATGGTTTAACTTTAAAGCTCTTCTTGCAAGTTCTGATGGCAACAGTTCCCCGTCACTGAATAAAGTGTGCATATGTAAATCTATTCTTTTGTTCAAAATATAACCTCTTTTTAATAAGTATAATATTATATATAGTACATTTAATATAAATTTATATAACTTAAAATTTTTGAGGTATTAAAATGAAAGCTAATGCTTGTAAAATCGCAGAAGGCGTATACTGGGTTGGTGCTATTGACTGGAATAGCAGAACCTTCCACGGATATGGAATACCAGGTACCACATATAATGCTTATTTGGTATTTGGCGAAGAAAAAACTGTTTTGATTGATAATGTTTATAAAAATATGATTGATCAGTTAGATGGAAGAATTGAAGATGCTTTTGCAAAAGAAGGAAAAGACATCCAGATTGATGTGTTTGTGCAAAACCACTCTGAAATGGACCATTCAACTTACCTGAAAGACACAATCTTAAAATACAATCCTGATGCTGAGATTTATGCTTCTCCAAACTGTGCTAAATTTTTAGAGTCCCAATATCATAATTTCTCAGATTTGGAAATCAACCAGGTAAAAACCGGTGATGAAATAGATATTGGTGGCAGAACCTTAAAATTCATTTCCGCTCCGATGCTTCACTGGCCCGACAGCATGTTTACTTTGCTTGCTGAAGATGGAATATTATTTTCAAATGATGCATTCGGCCAGCACGTAGCACATTCCGAAAGATTTGACACAGATTATCCTGTTGACTATCTTTTAAGGGAAGCTCAAAAATACTATGCTAACTTAGTTACTTTAGGCTCTCCAATGCTCAGGATGAAACTGCAAGAGTTAACAGACACTGGTTTGATAAATGATATTAAAATGATTGCACCATGTCATGGTCAAATCTGGACCAATCCGGCTCCAATCATTGAAAAATACTCCGAATGGGGATCAGGTGTTTGTAAAGACAAAATCACAGTTATCTATGATACAATGCACCATTCAACTGAAAAACTAGCATTCCAGATTGCAGAAGGAATCATGAGCGAAGGTGTGGAAGTTGTAATGTACTTTATGCAGGATGACGGGCCTGATGATGTTATTACAGACATCTTGGATTCCAAAGCAATTGCACTTGGTGCTCCAACAATGATGAACAAACCTTTCCCTAGAATCGGAAACATGATGTACTGGTTAGACTGTGTTAACTTCAAAGGAACCGGCAGTGAAAAAAATGCATTGATTTTCTCATCTAAAGGATGGGGTGGTGGAGCTATCAAAAAACTCCAGGATGACCTTGAAACTGCAGGATTTACAGTAACTGATACTTTGGATGTATTGTTTGTTCCAGATGAAGATGTACTTGCAGAAGCATTTGAAAAAGGTGCAGAATTAGCTCGTTCCATTAAGGAATAGCTAATTTTATTCTTTTTTTTAATTTATTGAATGTTGAATATTACAACAATTGTGGTGATTAAATGGCAGATTTAGTAATTTATTTTTCAAGAAACGGTGAAAACTACTTTGGCGGTGAGCTTAAAAACATTGAAAAAGGAAACACCGAAGTGATAGCAGAGTATATTCAGGAAATAACTGGATCTGATATGTTTAAGGTGGAACCTGCAGTGGAATATCCTGCAGATTATATGAAATGCATTGACGTTGCCAAAAAAGAGCAGGAAGCTGACGCAAGACCTGAAGTCAAAGAGTTATTAGATGACATTTCCTCTTATGAGACCATTTACATAGGTTTTCCAAACTGGTGGGGAACATTTCCGATGCTGATGTTTACCCAACTGGAACAGCTTGACTTTTCAGGAAAAACAGTAAAACCTTTTGTAACTCATGAGGGTTCAGGCTTTGGCAAAAGTACTAAAGACCTTAAAAAGATTTGTAAAGGAGCAGATATTAAAAAGGGTCTTTCAATTCCAGGTGCTAATGTTGGCAGTGCAAAATCAATGGTTGAATCATGGATTAATGATTAGATTTAAATAATTTTAATGAATTAATTAACAGTGAGGGAGATTATATGGTAATTTTAGCTCTACAGGCAAGTCCAAGAAAAAAAGGAAACACAAACAGAGTCTTAGATGAAATGATAAAAGGTGCTGAAGACAACGGTCACGAAGTCAAAAAATACTTCTTAGACAAATTGGATATCAACCCGTGTAGCGACTGTGAAATCTGTGCTAAAGGCAAAGACTGCAGATTTGAAGACGACGGTGCAGAAATCATCAACCAGCTTGCAGAAGGTGCTAGTGTAATTCTTGCTTCACCGATTTACTTCGGTCAAATGACAGCACAGGCAAAGACAATTGTTGACAGGTTCTATTCCATTTTCAACAATCCTGACAAGAAGTTTGACGGCAAAGCTGCTATGATATTTACTCATGCATATCCTGGAACCGATATCTATGAGACTTATATCAAATTAACTGAAGCACAACCGTTTTTAAACAACACTGAACTTGAATACATAGAAACATTGGAAGTTGCAGGTGTTAAAGAGATTGGTGATGTTAACAAAAAAGAAGAAGAACTTAAAAGAGCATATGAAATTGGTCAAAAATTTTAATTAATCTAAAAACAAACTAATTAATATGCCTAATAGTTTTTTTGTTCCAGGCCACATTACCGGCTTTTTTACAGTTGAAGAGCACAGTGTCTCTTTAAAAAAGGGGTCATGTGGTGTGGGATTTTTACTTTCAAAGGGAGTTAAAACAACAGTATCTCGAAGTGATAAACTGGACATTGCTGTTAATCAGGGTGATTCTACAGTAATTGATGAAGTATTGTCAATTTTGGATATTGAAACTAATTTTAAAATCACTCAGGATATTCAGCTTCCGATTGGAGCAGGTTTTGGAACTTCTGCAGCTTCAGCTTTAAGTTTAACTTTGGCCTTAAATGAATTTTTGAATTTGGGTTACTCTCATGAATTATGCGGTCAGATTGCCCACATGGCAGAGGTCAATCTGGGTGCTGGTTTGGGAGATGTCATTGCTCAGACTGGTAAAGGACTTGTTTTGAGAACTTCACCGGGAGCTCCGGGTATTGGTGAGATAAAATCCTTTAAAGAGGACGTATATGTTGCATGGAAAACATTTGGTGAAATCGAAACATCAAGCATTATCCAGGACCCTAAACATAAACAGGTTATCTCACAATCCGGTCTGAAATATCTTGAGCTTTTTGAAGCCGAGCCGACTTTGGAGAATTTTTTATCATTTTCAAATAAATTTTCTCATGAGACAAAATTAGTCTCAGATGATGTTCGAAATCTGATTGATTATTTTAATTCTTCGAGTGATATTTTAGGAAGTTCCATGGCAATGCTTGGTAATACTGCATTTGCATTTGCATATGATGAGGATACCTTCAAAACTTTAGACATTGAAGACTTGCATATAGATAAACTCAACAACATTGGGATAGTTTATGATTAAACTCAGCTACGATATAAAAAACTACAGAAAAGATATCCTGGAATTGACAAAACCAGGCGATACGGTAATAGAACTAGGATGTCATGTTGGAGGCACTACCAGATTGATATCTAAGGACTGCAATGTCATTGCAGTTGACAACTCTCCTGAAGCAGTTGAGGAAATGGCAAAATTTGAAGAAGTGAAGTTTATCTCAGGTGACGTGAGGCTTCATGAAGTTATAGCTGAAGTATTTAAGATAACACAGTCATGTGACGTATTGGCTATTGATCTGGGTGGTGGATATCATCCGGATACTACTTTTAAAGTATTTTACATTTGGTCCAGCACATTCAAACCAACCCATACACTAATCAGAAACCGTGGACTTTTGGAATTTTTAAACAGTGCCGAAGGCAGTGGTGAAGATTACGTTTCAGATGAAGGATATTTGGATTCCTATCATGATTCAGGAATTCCTCCGTTAATTAAAGAATTTGATTTATGGACTCCTAGCTTGAAAAAATAGTTAATTTTAAATAGTATGGATGAATGAAAGCAATTTTTCCAGTTTAAATCAATTCAAAATTAATATTATTTGATTTTTTTAGATTATTTCTGTTATATTTTTAAGTATTGAAAAGAATAGCATCAATAAGTGGTGTTTATATGGATGATATTAAATCATATTTTAAAGATATTAATTCAGAATATAATAATTTAAAAAATCATTGTGATAATGAAGAACAGTTAAAAAAATTTGTAAAAAGATTATTTCCAATATTTGAAGAGCTTCCAATAGGTACAGTTGCAATTACTTTATCAGAGGATGACCCTTTTCATTTTGGTATTTATTATGTTGAAAATTATTTGGGATTATATGTTGAATTCAGATATCATGATCGAAAAAGGGTCATTGAATGGTTTTCAAAATCAAAATATAATAAATATGAAATCTTTGAACTGGGTGCATCGACTTATTTGCTTTATTTCAGGATTTCTGAATTACTTAATCAAATCTAAAGTAATTGTTTATATTAATAATATAAATTGTAATTATTTTAAAGAAAATTTGCATAGAATTTCTATTTAAAAAATAAATAATGTTTAATTTTAATTAGTATAGTTTAATAATATTTTAAAATTAAATTAATATTTATTAGTTGATTGTCAATTTCTGTACAATTAATATTTATATATGTTGATTAAGAGAAATATAAATCATAAGTTTAAATGAGGTTAGATAATGATAGGTAAAAAGATTCGTTTAGAAAGAATCATAAACAGAAATACTGGTAGAACTGTAATTGCACCAATGGATCATGGTGTATCAAGCGGTCCTATTCCAGGAATTATTGACATGGACGAAACAGTTGAAAGCATCTCCCAAGGAGGAGCAGACGCAATATTAATGCATAAAGGTATTGTAAAACAAGGCCACCGTGGTTACGGGGAAGATATTGGTCTTATCGTACACTTGTCTGCAAGTACATCTCTTGCACCGGATCCAAATGACAAAGTTACAGTAACAAGCGTTGAAAAAGCAATCCAGCTTGGAGCGGACGCAGTATCAATTCATGTAAACTTAGGTTCTGATACCGAAAGTCAAATGTTGCAGGAACTTGGTGAAATAGCTGAAACATGTGACTACTGGGGAATGCCGCTTTTAGCAATGATGTACCCACGTGGACAAAAGGTAGAAAACGAACATGACGTTGAATTTGTAAAACACGCTGCACGTGTAGGTTCTGAACTTGGAGTTGACATTGTAAAAACCAATTATACAGGAGATCCTGATTCATTTAAGGAAGTTGTTGAAGGAGCAATTGTACCTGTTGTAATTGCAGGCGGTCCAAAAGTAGAAACTGACGAAGAACTATTGCAAATGGTTAAAGATTCTCTTGAAGTTGGTGGAGCTGGTGTCGCATTCGGACGTAACTTGTTCCAGGCTGAAAATCCTGGTAAAATTACAAGAGCAATATCAGAAGTTGTTCACCATGATTTGGAAGTTGAAGAAGCTTTAGAATTCCTCAAATAGGTGATTTGATGGAAAACAAATTTGCTTGGATAAGCACTCCTGACGAATTGTGGGACGATAAAAAGGAAATGATTACAACTGCACTTGAATCAGGAATCGACCACGTTTTGGATTTGGATGATGTTGAACAAATCAGAAAACTTGGTAACGTTAAAATTATTGCTAACAGAGACGATGCCGATATATATTTGGTTGGAATCAATGGGGAAGGTGATGGCTTTTTAGAGCTCAACGATGACTTTTCCGATTCAGCAGATATTGCAAACGCCAAAAAGGCAAAAAGCGAAGGAAAAACAGTATGTGCTTATATTAAAATAACTGATAAGGCACATGAACAGCTTGCAGTTAAATTAGGTTCCATTGTTGATTATATAATTCTTGTCGGAACAGACTGGACCATCATTCCACTTGAAAACATTATCGCAGACTTACAGAAGGTTGATGTAGAAATTATTGCTGCAGTACGTGACCTGGACGGTGCAAAAGTGGCACTTGAAACATTGGAGCACGGAACTGATGGAGTTATATTTGAAGCAAATGACTTTAATCAAACCAAAAAAATCGCAGAAGAAGTTGTTAAAGCTTCACAAGTAAAATATGAATTGAAAGTAGCAACAGTTACCAATGTAAAACCGCTAGGTTCAGGTGACAGGGTATGTGTAGATACAACAGACATGATGAAACCTGGTGAAGGAATGCTTATAGGTTCCTATTCAAAATCAATGTTTCTGGTTCACTCTGAAAGTTTGGAAAGCGAATATGTGGCATCAAGGCCATTTAGAGTAAATGCAGGTCCTGTTCAGGCTTATGTTATGGTTCCGGGTAACAAAACAAGATACCTCTCAGAACTTGTTGCAGGTGATGAAGTATTGATAGTTAATACTGAAGGTGAAACAAGAACTGCATATGTCGGAAGAAGCAAAATTGAGAGAAGGCCATTGATATTGATTGAAGCTGAATATGAAGGTCAAACAATTAGAACACTCCTTCAAAATGCAGAAACAATCAGAATAGTTGATGGAGACAACGAACCTTTATCAGTAGCTGAAATTAAACCTGGAGATAAGGTTAAAGTTTATGTTGAAACCAATGCACGCCACTTCGGAATAGCTATTGATGAAACAATTATAGAACAGTGAGGGGATTTAATGTCACAGGTACGTGCATTTCTTGCTATTGATTTGGATGATGATTTAAAACCAAAAATTAATAAGATAATAAAAGAATTTAAACAGATTGATACTAGAATTAAATATGTTGAATTGGCAAATCTGCATCTAACCTTAAAATTTTTTGGTGATATAGACACCAATGGTTTAGAATTGCTTGAAGAAAAAATAGCTGGTGTCGTATCCGAGATGAAACCTTTTGACATTAAAATTAAAGGCTGCGGTGCTTTTCCAAACAATAATCGCATTAATGTAATATGGGTTGGCATTGAAGATGATGCCATATTAAAAGACCTGCATGATAAGTTGGATAAGGAATTCAATAAGCTGGGATTTGATTTGGATAAAAAATTCTCAACCCATTTAACTATTGGTCGTATGAAATCAGCTAAAAACAAGTCTCAGGTAAAATCAACTATTGAAGAGTTTTCAGATGTTGGAATCGGAGAGATGAAAGTTGATAAAATATCACTTAAAAAATCAACTTTAACACCATCCGGACCAATTTATGAAGATATAAAAGTATTTGAATTGTGATTTCATGGATTATGATTTAATTTTAAAGGATATAAAACCAAGTCTTGCTGAAAAAGAAGAAATTAATAATGTTTCACAAAAATTAGTTAACTTTTTACAGAAAGCTTGTGATGATGAAAATATTGATGCGAAAGTTACTCTGGTTGGTTCTGTAGCTAAAAATACAGCCCTTAAGGGTAAATCAGACATTGATATTTTCATTGCTTTTCCATTAGATACTGATAAAAAATACCTTAAGGAAAAGGGTTTATATCTTGCACATAAATGCAGTGATGAATTTAATGGTGTTGCTTCCCATCATTTTGCTTCCCATCCTTATGTTACGGCCGAAATTGAAGGCTTTGAAGTTGATATGGTTCCATGTTATGAAATTAAAGATGGAAGTCAGCTTAAATCTGCTGTAGACAGAACAATTCTCCATACTCGTTACGTTAAGGCAAACTTGTCAGAAGGCCAGGAAGATGAAGTTCTCCTCTTGAAACGATTCATGGCAATGACTGGAACATACGGCTCCGAGTTTAAAGTGGGCGGATTTGCAGGATATTTATGTGAACTGCTCATTATCCGTTATGGAACTTTTGAAAATACCTTAAAAGCAGCTATTAAATGGAGTCATGGTGAAAGCATTGATTTGGAAAACTATGGAACTTCCAAACTATTCAAAGACCCTTTGATTGTAATAGACCCAACCGATATGAACCGTAATGTTGGAGCAGCTTTAAGACTGGATAAGATGGCCGAGTTTATACAGTCAGCACGCAACTATTTAAATTCAGATAATAAAAAAGACTATTTTTACCCATTAAAAAGAAATTTAAACAAAGATTATATTTTAGCCGAATTCGACAAAAGAAACGGTGAGATAATCACTATCAGCTTTGATATTCCAGACATTCCCTTGGACACTCTTCATCCTCAGCTTAGAAAGACATGCGAAGCACTTGAAAGGAAGCTGAACGGTGAAGAATTCAATGTGTTCAAGGCCGATTACTGGAGTGATGAAAAATCAACTGCAATAATACTATTGGAAATGGCTTCATCTCATTTAAACAATGTTAAAATAAATAAAGGTCCAAAAGTGTTCATTAATCAGGCCTGTAAAAACTTTGCAAAGAAATACGGCAATGAAAACTGTTATGTTCAGGGTGATTTCTTGGTTCACACACAAAAGAGGGAATTTGTCTATGTTGGTGATTTAATCAGACATATTCTTACACCAGAACACATTGGATTAATTAAGGTTGGAAAAAACCTTAAAAAAACACTTGTTGAAACTCACAAATTTATGGAAATTGATGAAATGGAAGATAGAGAATTTTTAGAATTTTTAGATGATTTCCTAAACCCTGGCCAACACTTAGTTAGGTGATTAAATGCCGTCCAACAAAACAGATGAAATAGATTTAATCGTAAACCATCCTAAAAAAGCAATTAATAAATTGGCTTTACCTATCATAATCAGTTACCTGTTCATGATGATGAACAATATCATTGATGGTATTTGGGTTTCCGGATTAGGACCCGATCCTCTTGCGGCCGTTGGTTTTGTTACTCCTCTGTTTTTGGCATTGGTTGGATTTGCAAACGGTTTAGGTGCAGGTTCAAACAGTCTGATTGCAAGATATATTGGTGCAGAGGACTATGAAAGTGCCGGAAACAGTGCAATACACTCTATCGTTTTAGCTATTGTTGTTACTGTTATCTCAACAATACTTATTTTAATTTTATTAAAGCCATTGCTTTTGATAATGGGCGCAGGTGATGTATTAAGTGAAACTTTAGCATATGGAAATATGGTAATAGGTGGAATATTTTCAGTATTCATTCCTGCAATGATGGCAGCTATTTTCAGATCACAGGGTGAAATCAAAAGGGCTTCCTATCCACTAATGCTTACCGCAATTATCAACATGATTATTGATCCAATTTTCATTTACACTCTGGGTTGGGGAGTTGCAGGTGCGGGATTTGCAACAGTTCTTGCAGGAACCCTTGCTGCATTACCGATGGTTTATTGGATGTTTATTAAAAAGGACAGCTTTTTGGAAGTTAAAATGAGTGAATACAAGACTGATTTTACAATCTATAAAGATATATTGGTTGTAGGTATTCCGGCAAGTCTTGAGCAGTTTATCATATCATTCGTTTCAATTTTGATAAATTATTGGATTACAATTTTATCAGGAACCGTTGCTGTTGCAGCATATACTGCTACATGGAGGCTGGTTTCAATTGGAATGTCTCCATTGATAGGAATTGGTGTGGCTGCACTGACAGTTGGAGGAGCTGCTTACGGAGCCCGTAATCTTGTTAATTTAAAAACAGCTTTAAACTATGGTATCAAATTGGGATTGGTATCTTCAATTATTGTCTCTTCATTTTTCTTTATCTTTGCTGACCCGTTATCATTCATATTTTCCTATTCTGCTGATAGTACAGTTTTAGGTCCAAGCATTGTAGAAGCATTGCGCATATTATGCTTCTTTATATTATTGATGCCCTTCGGTGTCCTTTCAGGAAATATTTTCCAGTCAATGGGAAAAGGAACAAGATCACTTCTATTGACAGTATTAAGGTCATTTATCATGGAAGCAATCTTTGCATGGCTGTTTGCATTTGTATTTAACATGGGAGTAGTTGGAATATACCTCGGTCTGGTTGTAGGAATGCAGGTGGGATGCATAATTGGATATGTCTATGTTAACTATTACCTGAAAAGGCATGAAAGCTATTTTAAAAATCAGTCTTAGTAACTTTTATAATGTTTTATTTTTAAATATTAAACCATGTCAGAGATTACAAAGCTAACCGCTGATGTTGATGTAGGAGAGTATTATGAAAAATATGTGGATTTTGATAAAATCTCAAAACTGTGCATAGAAGAGCAGGAAATGCTTGGATACAACTGGAATTATCCTCCTTTTGACTTTGACGTTGATGATATATGGAATTCATACAACAAACTCAAAATCATTGCGTTTAAAATAGACTTTTCTGAGGAGGAACTGGCTCATACCTTTGAGGACAAGGAGCTTGAATTCATCTTGAAACGTTTTGAACGTATGAAGGTTAAACTGATGAATGAAATATATGCTCTTGAAAATGAGGACTCTTTAGGATTGTTTTTAGGTAAATGCAACCTGTGCATGAGATGTACAAGGGAATTCGGCATGCCATGCAAAATGCCTTTTAAGATGAGATATCCTATTGAGGCTCTTGGCGGAGATGTGGATAAGTCAATTGAAGATATTTTCGGTTTTAAAATTCAATATGCAAAAGATGGTAAGCTTCCGGAATACTTGATATTCGTTGGCGGATTACTTTACGATAAAAAATAGGTGATAATAATGATTGTTAGTGTAATAGGTGGAACTGGACCACAAGGACTTGGAATTGCAGAAAGATTAGCTATTGCAGGTGTTGATGTAATCGTAGGTTCAAGAAAAGAGGAAAAAGCATTGGATGTTGTTGCAAAAGCAAAAGAAGACTTAAAAGATTATGATTTGTCCAACATGAAAGGTATGGCAAATGAAGATGCTGCTAAAGAAGGTGACATATTAATAATTACAGTACCATTAGCTGCCCAAAAACCAACTCTTGAAGGAATTAAGGAATTCTGTAAAGACAAGATTGTTATGGATGCAACTGTACCTTTAGAAACTGCAATAGGTGGAAAACCATTCAGATTCATTGACCTTATGGAAGGATCTGCTGCTGAGAGAACTGCTTCTATTCTTGAAGGAACCGGTGCAAAAGTAATCTGTGCATTCTGTAACATTTCAAACTCACACCTTGCAAACATTCCTGAAGAAATCGACTGTGACTGTCTTATTGCTGGTGATGATGTTGAATCTAAAGAGATTGCAGCTGAAATCATTGATAAGATTCCAGGAATCAAAACAATTGACTGTGGTATTTTAGAAAAAGCTAGAATTATTGAAAAAATCACTCCATTATTAATTGGATTAAACATCAAATACAAATCCCATTATGGTGGATTGAGAATTACCGGAATTCCAGCTTTAGACAAAGACTAGATTGATAAAATGGATTCATTTGAACAGCTCATTGGAAAACATATTGATGAAGTTAGTTTGGATGAATCTGACGATTCTTTTTTTGTTGCTCCTTTGGAGTATAAATACAAGCTTTGTGGCAGGAAATATCCTGCAGATAAGTTCAAACTTGCAGATATTGATTACTTTAATTTGATTTCTTTTTCTGAGTTATTTAAAAAGGAAGCTATTTTGATAGTTTGGCATGATGAATCCGGCACCATTACAGATTTGGAAATATACCATCTGAGCAATGACTTTGAAGTTCTATTAAATGACTATGAACATATAAGGAAACTCATAGATGAAGGTCATGCCCATTGTTTAAGAGAAGGTGACACAAAGTATTTGGGTGCAGGCAGATTAAATGAAAAAGTTTCCCAACCACATAGTGACCAACTTGCCGACAAACGTGAGTTTGTCCTAAAAAAGAGGTACCTACAGAAAATCATCAATGAGATTTCAACTTTTGATATTCTACAATAGATTTTTTTCTATTGTAGAAAAAAATTTATTATCATTTATTTTGTTTAATTAATATTTTAATTGTTAAAAATACTTATTTTTACAATTAAAGCAAAAGTTGTCTAAGTGTGTAAAATTGCTTTCATTTATAAGTAAATTATTTAAATAATGGGATTAAAATTTAAATTTAAAGTTTTAAAGATTATTTATATTGTACTGAATTAAACTACGGTAAAGAACACGCTGAACTTAATAAATTAATGGAGGTAATAAAATGTTTGTAGAAGAATTTGAAGAACCAAAATTTGATGTTAATAGGGGTAGAGCTGCATTTATTGAAGAAATTTTAGAAATACTTGAACCTCTTACCTATGTGAGTTAGATGATATCTCCAATTTATTGGAAGATATATAATTTTTTTATTTTAGATTATTACTGACATTGAATCAGTGTCTTAAAACTTGTCAAACTCTTTTTGAGCATTCTCATAGAAATATCCGATTTCACGGCCGTTGACAAATATGTGATTAACACTTATTGCAACTGTCATTTCATAGTTTTCGTTGACTTTACCCCAGGTTATCAATGGCTGGATTTGGCGAGAGGTTACAACACATGTTGTAATTGAATCAAAATCAACCCAAGGAATGCATGAAAAATTCGCAATGTTTTCAATATCTCTTTTTTCCATAGCTAATGTAAAACCGTCATTTTTTCCACTTAATATATCTGATGATACTTTTCTAACGTAATCATGCCATTCATGAATATCTGAAAAGTTTTGCGGTGTTTCAACCCTCATCTCACGGTAAATCTTTTCATCTTCATTCATTATTGGGGATGTTGCCTCAAGATAGTCATATTCAATGACTTTATCATCAATTATCCTTCTTTTGAATTCATCAACACTGTTTACCGCATTCATAAGACATCCTAGTGATAGGATAAAGAATGATTCATCACTGTTTTTACAGTATTTCCACAATTTTTCAACATTTAATCTTGCAGATATGGAATATCTGGAAGACAAGAAATCCATAAAAGGATTTTCATCTAAATCAAATTCAATTTCACGCATAATCAAACCTTAATCTTTTTATATTATTTTAATATATACAATATATTGTATAAATCATTATGTGGTATTTAAAATGAAAGTTGTTATTGTAGGCGGTGGAGCTGGAGGTATTTCTACAGCTTCAAACATTCGTAAACTTGATAAAGAAATAGAAATTACAGTTATCACAAGAGATAATAAGATTGCATATTCACCATGCGCCATTCCTTATGTATTGTCAGGTACAATCAAATCTTTTGATGATATTGTCATGAGAACTCCTGAAGATTATAAGGCAAAAAATATTGATGTTATAGTCGAAGCTGAAGTGACTGCAGTAGACAGTTCCAAAAAGACAGTTACTTACGAAAAAGAGGGTAAAGAAACAGTTTTAGATTATGATAAACTGGTTTTAGCTACAGGAGGTAATCCATTCGTTCCTCCGATGCAAGGTGTCGAGCTTGATGGAGTATTCAGAATAAGAAATATCGATGACGGTATAAAAGTTCAAGAAGCAATGAAAGATGCTAAAAGTGCTATCGTCACAGGTGCTGGATTAATAGGTATTGAAATAGCTTTTGCTCTTAAAAAACAAGGTTTAAATGTTATCTTAAGTGAAATGTTACCTCAAATTGTACCAAGATCTCTTGATAAGGACATGTCTGATATCTTAGTTGAATACTTGGAAATGGAAGGTATTCAAGTAGTTTTAGGTAAACCGATTACAAAATTAATTGGTGAGGGCAAAGTTGAAAAGGCATGTTTCGGTGATGAGGACTTATATGATGCTGACTTGGTAATTATGGCTACTGGTGTAAGAGCTGAGTTAAAATTAGCTGAAATGGCAGGTTGTGAAACCGGAAGATGGGCTATTATGGTAAATGACAGAATGGAAACTTCAGTTGAAGACGTATATGCTGTTGGAGACTGTGTTGAATCAAAAGACTTAATTTTAGGTTCAAACACCATTTCTCAGTTAGGTACAACTGCTGTTCGCCAATCCAAAACATTGGCCAGAACAATTTGCGGTAAAAAATCAAGATTCAATCCTGTATTGAATTCAATGGTTTCAAAAGTTGGTAAATTGGAATTCGGTGCTGTCGGATATACTACCAGTTTTGCTCAACAAAACAGAATCAGACCAGTTGTGCAGAAAGTTGAAGCACTTACAAGAGCACGTTACTATCCTAATGCAAAACCAATGGATATTAAAGTTATTTGTGATGGAAACGGAACCATTATAGGTTGTCAAATCATAGCAGAAGAAAGAGTGGCTGAAAGAATCGATACTATGACATTAGCTATTACTGAAGGGTTAACCTGCTTTGATTTAAGTAATATGGAATTTGCATACGCACCGCCTGTATCAATGGTTACAGACCCATTAATCCTTGCTGTAGAAGAAGTAAGTAAAAAATTTAATTAAATAAAATATTTTGGAGATGATATTAATGCCTGAACATGGACATCACGGTCACGGAGGCCAAATGACCCCTGAACAACAAAAACAGATGATTGAACAGGAATTAAGACTTGCTAAAAACTTAGGCCAAATCAAAAATAAGATTGTTGTAATGAGTGGAAAAGGAGGAGTTGGAAAATCTACTGTTGCAGCAAACATTGCAGAAACCCTACAGAAATTAGGATACAAAACAGGTATCCTGGATGCTGATATTCACGGACCAAACATTCCAAAAATGTTAGGTTTGGATAACTTATATGGTGAAAAATTCAGTGAATACCAGTTTGAAGTATTTAAAGAACTTACTGAGGGGGCAATGGCAAAAGAAACATTCGCAAATGATGAAGAAAAGGCAGAATTCATTAAAGCAAAACAGGAAGAATATAGAAATTCCATGTTTCCGGTAACAGCACCAAGCGGTTTGAAAGTAATGTCAATGGCCTTTTTGCTTGAAGGAATCGACAAACCGATTATCTGGAGAGGGCCTCAAAAAACAGGTGCTATCAGACAGTTAATCTCTGATGCAAACTGGGGACAACTTGACTACTTAATTATTGATAACCCACCTGGAACCGGTGACGAACCGTTAACAGTTTTACAAACCATTCCTGATGCTGATGCAGTAATTATGGTTACAACACCAAATGTCGTATCACAGGAAGACGTTTTGAAATGTGTTAAAATGGTTGAAATGATGAATATCGAAAAAATTGGCCTTATTGAAAACATGGCTTATTATAACTGTCCTCACTGTGGTGAAAAACTCCATATTTTTGGAAAAGGCAATGGTGAAGCATTTGCTGATGAAATGGAAATTACCTATCTTGGTGATTTGCCTATTGAAGAAAAAGTATCTGATTCACCGAATAAAGATGGAGTTATCTCAACAATTGATCCTGATGATGAAGTCTCAAAAAGATTTGTTGAGATAGTTAAAGATATTCAAAAAGAGTTTACAGAAGAGTAGTGTTGATAATATAACTTACTCTTGCAATATTGACGATGTATCCTAAGAAATTAGGATCATCACCTAAATTTTTAAAGTAATTCAGTTTTTCTATAATGTATTCCTTGTTTTCATCCATCACATTAAGTGAAAAGTACTGCATTCCATTAATGTATTCTGCTTCGTCTGTAAAAATTGGAACCAAGTAATTGCCGTCATTTCCATATGGAATTTTAACGGGTTTATTATCTTCAATTGAGATTATGAAGTAATTATCTTTAATGTATTCTTTGATTTCTGATTCTGTTTTATTTATAGCTTCCTGATTTTGGTTTTCACCGTGCATATAAATCATGTTAATATGATTTTTTAACTCAGGATGTTTGATTTCTTCTATTTTCATTGTTTATCATTTTTGATTTTTTTGTTATTTAATTTTTTCAAGTATTCTTTAGATTCATTTTTCGGGATGAATTTCAAAGCAGCTGAGTTAATGCAATATCGTTTACAACCATTAGGACCATCATTAAAGACATGTCCCAGATGTGAGTTGGATTTTGCACTTCTAACTTCTATTCGGGTGCTTCCGTGTGAAAAGTCTCTGTGAAGGGCTATTGCATCTTCATTAATTGGCTTTGAAAATGCTGGCCAACCGCATCCTGAATTGAATTTGTCATCTGAAGAAAACAAAACTTCACCGTCAACCACATCCACATATACACCATCTTCAAAAAAGTCATCATACTTTCCACTAAATGGAGCTTCTGTCATTGCAAGCTGTGTTATTTCATACTCTTTTTTGGTCAAGTGGCTGAATTCTTCATCATCTATTAAATTTAAATCAACATGGCAGTAGCCCTGCGGATTTCTTTCAAGATATTTTTGATGATAGTCTTCAGCAGGGTAGAAATTCATGATTTGGCGAGCTTCAACAACAATTCTTTTTGTGCTTTCACTTTGTTTTTTTCTCAAAAACTTTAAAACAACATTTTTTTGAGACGCTTCCTGCCAGTAGATGCCTGTTCTGTATTGTGTTCCGATATCTGCACCTTGACGATTTTTGCTGAAAGGATCGATAATCTTGAAAAAATTCTCCAATATATTTTCAAGGGGTATGATTTCCGGATTATAGGTCACCTTAACGGTTTCAGCATGACCTGTTTTACCGCTACACACTTTTTCATAGGTAGGAGCCAAATCAATACCGTTTGCATATCCCACTTCTGTTTGGTTAACGCCTTTCAGTCTTGAGATGAATGCTTCAACACCCCAAAAGCATCCTCCTGCAAGATAGATTATCTGCTGTTTAACAAACATGGTATTAGTTTTGTTTTCATTAATATTAAGTTAAATGGCAATTCAAATTCCGACAAAAATCTTTTAAATTAAAAAAATCATATTTTAATATGGAGGAATTAATCAATGTTTTACAGTACTATAATGAAAATTGATTCAATTGATAGATTAAGAGATATTAGGGATGCATTACTTGTTGAACAAGGTATTAATCCTACTCGTCAAGGAGAACAAGCTATCAAAGTGGTAGTTGAAAGAATTGATGAAATCCAAGCTACTTTAGATAAATCTGCAACAAAAAATAGAAACAGAAACAAATAAGTGATTTTTGTGATAAGACGTGTAACAAGTAGTAGACGATTGCTTAGAAAAAGAATGTATAATGCACCACATAATCGTCACAGAAACACTACATATTATCGTGAGAATAAAAATTTGGTAAAAGCCCATCAGGAAAAGTTCAAGGATATGAATGGGCCAAATATAAGGCGTAAAAGAAGACCTAAACGTGAAGTTGATGAAGGTTTTAAGATGTCTTATAGACACAAGTATTATCAAGTTGATATAATTGAAGATGATGAAGAATTAGATGAATAATTCTTCTTGCAACTCTTTTTTTGAAATAATTCTATTTTCATCGTGTATATTTAAAATTATACCTGAAAAAGCATCATCATTTTTTGAAAGCTCTTTGAATAGTTCAACTGAAACTTCAGTTGGTTTATAATCGGTTAACTTTAAATATTCAAATCCTTTTTCGTATTCTTCTAATGAAGAAAAAACAATAATCATAAACTCATCAAGGCTTCCTGTTACAAGAAAATCCTTTTCATGGTCTTTACCGATTGTTGGACAAATGAATTTCATTTAAAAGCTTCCTGTTCTATCCATATTGAAGTTCTGTGAATGCGGATTGATTACAAAGCCCTGAAAGTGTTCATCATCATCTGCCATTTGGGCAATATCTTCAGGTGAGATTACTTTCATTTCCAGTTTGTCCAAAAAGAGTTTTGCTATTTTAGCGCTTCCAACGGCATATTCCCTGATGTCAGTAAAGATTGGAATGATGTATTCTCTGCTTGCTTCTGTTAAAGTTAATTTGACAGGTTTTTCTGCTTCATCAACCAGTGTAAAATAGATTTCTTCCGGATAAGTTTGTTTAATGTTTTTTTTAACAGCTTCAAGCTCTGGAGCATCTTCACTTTTAAGCTTTTTTGCCATATCGGCATATATCTGAATATACTCCTTAAGTTGGCTTTTGGAAGCTTTCACATTATTTTTCTTGTAGTCTTCGTAATCTTTAGAATCCATATTATTCACAACAGTCGTGAACATCTTCGTGGGATATAACAAAGTCCCATTGAGGTGCATTTATTGCAAGACCGATGAATTCCTCATCGTCGTGGTGATCTGCAATTATTTCATTTCCGGATTTTTTCTCACATACAAACTCAATGTCGCCAAATTCATCTTTGAACTCTTTAATTGCTGCATTTGCTTCTTCTTCATCGGTAAATGCTGGAATGACAAACTCTTCTGTGTCTTCCTCTTCATCACTTACAATTAAAGCAACAACTTCTTTTTCTTCACCGGAGTCGTTTAAGACAATGATGAACTCTTCATTGAATACTTTGTGTTCAATGTCATGGTAGATTTCATTTAGTTCGTTGATTTGGTCAATGTTTTCTTCTTCAAAGTTTTCCGGAAGTTCTTCGTTTTCATCTAAAGATTCTTCAATTTTTTTGTTTAAATCATCGTCAAGCTCTATAAATTTTTCAATTAATTGTTTAACTTCGCTCATAATAATCACGTTAAAATAAGTTTTTAAAAACAAATGAACATTCTCTTCCTAAACACCACTAAAGGAATACAAACGAATGCTCATTTCAACCATCACCATTGTTCATATTATAAAAAAATAGTATGTAAAATATGAACAATAC
>CAZOYH010000004.1:0-35291 GCA_964583995.1 uncultured Methanobrevibacter sp. | reverse complement strand
CAAATTCAACGATTTTATGACCGTTTTTACTTGATCTGATTTCACGAACCATTAAAATTAATGTTAAACTATCCTGAGATTCGTCGATATCAGCGATTTTAGTGAAATTCCTAAGTTCAGGTCTTTTTTGCAGGATGTTAGAGAGCTTTTCATACCTACTTTTAAAATAAGTAATTAGGTTTTCAAGCTCGCCACTGGTGTATGATTTTTTACTTGTATCCTGAATGATTTTAAAATCATATTCAACATTTGTTTTCTGTTCATTTCTTTTAAAAGTGATTTTTTCATCCTTAACGGTTTCAGATGCTTCTAAAATTTCTTCATTAACATGCTTTTTTTGAGTGTCAGATTCTTTTTTGAATGAATCCATTGAAGAATGTTTTTTAACCTCTTTAGGCTTTTCTTTTAATGTTTTATCTTTTTGTGGTGTTTTTTCTTCATTGGTTAAAGTCTTTTCAACTTCTTGTGTTAAAGTTTTTTGGGTGTTATCTTCAGTAGTTTTTTTAACACCGGTAATTTCATCAACAATATCACCACTAACAGATACCAAGTCTTTGGATGTAAATTTATCACTTTTTAACTTGACTATTAGATTTGATGCAAAATCTGTAGGGTCTTCTGCAGTAATAACTGTATTATAAGCTTCAGGTGATAGGTTAATCCCTTTTTTTGCAAATTTTAATAAGATTTTATTTGTTGACATATCAATTAAAATTTTAATTTTCTATATTAATAAACTTTGAGAATTATCATTTTCAATATTGATTTTTGACTGTGAAACATTATCTTTATTATATATTAAAAAGAGAGTTAACAATATTATAGTAAATGATTGTGATAAAATGGCGAATAAAATTGTTAGAATTATTTTAATAATTGTTGTATTTATTATATTTTTTGAAGTAGGGTTAATCAGTTCATATACAATTGTAACTGCTGAAGCTCCTAACGTTCCTGGATTAATTGAAATGCAGGTGGATAAAATTTCATCCATTTTCAATCCAGAGAAAGTAAATGAGGTTTTAGTTAAAGATCCAACTCCATTAACAGTTTCTAATAAGAAAGATGTTGCCTTGCAGCTGGAAGCATTGTCGAATGTAGATGGTGTTAATATTGATTCATTAAATGTCACAACTTATGATGACACGGATAATGAAAACTTAACAGTCAATATTGAAGCTTTAGGTTATGCATCTCCAAATTCAACTTCCGGACAAATTGTTATTAGTCAAGATCCTTCATATAAACTGATTGCAACTGGAAGTGCGACTTATAGAGGAACAGGGCTTATGGTAGATACAAATACAATGGTTATTACTTCTGTATTAAAATTATATTAAGTGATATAAATGATTAATGTAATCGGTATAGGTCAAAATAGACAGAACATGACTTTAGGTGCCCTAAAGGCTATTGAAGAATCTGATGTTATAATTGGTTATAAAAAATACATCAACCAAATTGAAGATTTAATTTCCGATAAGGAAATTGTCAAAAAAGGTATGGGTGATGAGATAGCCAGAGCCGAGTTTGCAATTCAAAAAAGTCTTGAAGGCCAAACTGTATCATTAATTAGTTCCGGAGACCCTGGAGTCTTTGGAATGGCAAATGTTCTATATCAGATTGTCAGTAAATACGATGATGTTGAAATAAAGGTTTATCCAGGTGTATCTGCATTAAATTATGCATCAAGCCATCTTGGAGCACCTTTAAATGATTTTGCAGCAATCAGTTTAAGCAATATTTTAACTCCACTGTCTGAAATAGAAAAGAAGTTAAGATATGCACTTGAAGCTAATTTAATCGTTGCAATATATAATCCATTAAGTAAAACACGAAAGGAACCTTTTAAAAGATTCAAACAATGTGTTTTAGATATTAAAGGTGAAAATGCACTAATCGGTATTGTGGACAGTACCTATGAACCTCCAAAAGAAACAATTGTTAAAATCAAGGACTTAACAGAAGACATTGTTAACATGTCATGTACATTAATTGTTGGAAACGATTTGACCTATGTGCAAGATGGAAAGCTAATAACCCCAAGAGGCTATGTAATAAGGTCTAAAATTCATCCTTTATCACAAAATCATTATGAAAAATTTTTAAATGGAGAAGTTGTGCACGGTCCAAACAGGGACTGTGAATTCTATCCATGTCACTTTGATGGTCAATACTGTGATTTTTGTTATTGTCCATTTTATCCATGTGGTGACTCTTCAACTGGGGGCGAGTGGATTAAAGGCAAGGGTGTTTGGAACTGTAAGGAATGCATGTGGCTACATGAAAAAGAAACAGTGGAATGCTTAAGGAAGCCTTTGGAAAACATTTTAGAAGATGTTGAAGATTTAAAAACTAAAAAGAAAACATTGCTTAAGATGAGAAGAGCATGTATTTTAAAAAACAATCCAAATGACTTATAAGAGGTAATTTAATTGTCAATCAAAAACCTTTTAATTGAAATGAAAAATTTATCGGAACTGATGGTTGATTTGGCTTATTCGGCTGTATTGTTTAACAGTAAAGCAGCAGCTGAAGAGGTAATTGAACTTGAAAATGAAGTAAATGCAATGAATTATGAAATCAAAAAGGAATCATTGGTTGCTGCAAGGTCTTATGAAGACGCAGAAAAATTAACCGCACTGCTTGAGATTGCGGAAGCTGCTGAAAGTATTGCAAATGCAGCAAAAGATTTAGCTGATTTAGTTATAACCGGTTTTAAACCACATCCAGTATTTAAAATGGTAATGGAAGAATCAGATAAAAGTATTGTAAGAGTAAAAATTGATGAATCATCAGAACTTGCAAATAATACTTTAGGAGATTTACTTTTAGTTAACCGTACTGGTATGAGAGTAATTGCTATTAGAAGAGGTATATCTTGGATTTATGGTCCGGATAAACATACTACACTATTAGCTAATGATACATTAATTTTAAAAGGAACAGAAGCTGGCGCTGACTTACTTGAAAAACTCGCAACAGGAGCTTGTTCCCTTGAAGACATTCCAGAAGAATTAGAAGACGAAGATTAGAGTGATTAAAATGATTAGGGGTAGTGATAATTGTGACAGACAAAAGTCAACAGAAGAAGATTCGCAGTTCACTATCCGAATTTTATCAAATTCATAAATTTACCTTAAAAGAAGGTTTAATTGCTCTTTTAATCTGTGCCGTCGGCGATTTAGTCGCTGGTGTAATATTAGGCAAAATGACCTTTTTCCTTGAAACGTTCCCTGGTCTTTTAGTTATTATTCCTGGAGCTATAGGAATGAGAGGAAACATTTTTGGCTCATTTGCTTCAAGACTATCAACTAACCTTCACATTGGTCTGATAGCTCCTGAATTTGAATTTTCAGAACAATTAAATTACAATATATTCTCATCATTTGTTTTAACATTAGTTCTATCAATATTTTTAGGAATAGTTGCAAAAATATTCTGTATTCTCCTACACTATCCTTCAATGGAGCTAATTGATTTTATATTGATTTGTACTATAGCAGGTATAATTTCAAACTTGATAATGCTTCCAATAACAATGTTGGTTTCATTTAAAAGCTTCAAGCATGGTTGGGATCCCGACAATATCACAAGCCCAATTATTGCAGCATTTGGAGATTTATTTACATTACCAGCTATTATCCTATCAACATTCATTTTAAATTATCTAGACATTAATTTCATAGTTAAGGATGTTGTTTTAGCAGTATTGTTAATTGCAGTATTGATAAGCTTTATTTACTGTTATAGATTATCTGATGAGACAAAAACTATATTAAGACAATCTACACCAATTTTACTTTTATGCTCCTTTTTAGGAGGTTCTGCTGGTGGAATCCTAAACAGTTCAGTTGAAACATTGCTTACAAATCCAAGTCTATTAACATTAATTCCTTTGTTTTCAGGTGAAAGCGGAAGTTTAATAAGTATTTTAGGTGCAAGATTATCTTCAGGTCTTCACTCCGGTTTAATCGAACCGTTAAGAAAACCTGAAGGAAATACAATTCATAACTTTATAATTTGCTTTATTCTAGCTATTATTGTATTTCCATTTATTGGAATTTTGGCTGAAACTTCATCAATTGCACTTGGAACAATTGGAGTCGGATTCGATAAAATTATTCCAATCAGCACAATATCTGGTTTAATTTTAGTTGCAATCATGGTAATTCTTGTTTATTACGTTTCAATAACCTCTTACAATAAAAATCTTGATCCAGACAATATTGTAATTCCTATTTCAACCAGTATTACAGATTCAATTTCAAGTCTTGTTTTAATTTCCATTTCTCTACTACTTTTAGGCGCTTTAATCTAAAAACCCGCTCTTAATATGAACTCACATTCATTTGTCCTGAAATAATCATAGTTTAAATGATTTTTATCAAAATTTTTTGGAAGGGATACTATCACAGCCCTTGCTTGTGGCTTATCTAGATGAACAAATACGACTTCGCTGGTATCATCATAACTAAAATCTATTATATCATTTAGATAAACTGTTTTAGAGTAGGGAACTTGCCAATTTTCACCGGTATTTTCCTGTGTCGTATCAATAAAGTAATTCAAATCTTCATCACCAATTAGTAAGTAATAATCTGACTTTTTTAGGTTTCCTTTAAATATTTTGAAATAGTTGCAGCTGTCTGATTTCTGCTCGTGATTGTGGTTGCATTTTCCAGGATTTTGAAAATCCTTTAGGACGTATTTTTTATAAAAATCACATTTAACCAGCCTATTTACAGAATAAATATCATCTGAAGAGATTTCATCACCAATTTTTACACTTGAAATACTACTCTCAAGTGGGATTAGCTCCATTGATGATTTAAGCCTTGAGCCAAATAACTTTTCATAAACCATTTTCTTGTAGTTATTTGACAAAGCCAGGAATTTAAAATAGGATACACTATTTGGTATGACTTCACCGTTTTCATTTACAATTGCAAGACCGGGTGTTCCCTTTTCATATTCTTCCCAGTTTTCAGGCTCACCAGGATTGTTTATCAGATTGTCAACAATTTCTGATGTCAGTGTTTCAAAATGTTTTGATTCCTGTGTTTTTGTAACTTTACCAGTCATATCTTCGCTAAATGTCAATACAGCTCCTGTTATCAGAAGCAAAATTATTAGTATTATTCCAATTTCAATCAGTTTCATCTGTCATCAATCCGTATTTTTTTCTATGGGAATTGTCTAAAATTAAACTGTATCCATCTCCATCAAGTCTTTGACCGTTGTAATGGTCTGCAAATACTACATGGTCAGAACATGATAAAGATTCGTTTTTAATTCCAGTATGAGTTTGGATAAATACTTCAAAACCATAATGTGGACATTTTCCTTTTCCTTCTAATCTGCACAAATAGCAACTTCCATCGGCACTTTCATGAAAATAACCGTTTTCAAGACAATCTTTCATTACACCTGGATCTCCATGATGGATATATGGGTCATAAGGACATTTTCTTATTATGAGTGGGGCTGTGGCTTCAATATATGATTCCGGTGAATCGAAGTTATGTGCAAGCATATATGCTGATAGTGCAGTTCCGTAGTGGTATGTATCGTCATATGTTAGAATTCCAAGTGCAACAGTCAGTTTTGCAATTGGAAGCGGGTCTCTTAAGCCCTCAACTGAAACATGCTTTTCGACAATATCTGAATATTTTTCACCATCTTTTTCAACATTCACCTTGACTTTGAAAAGCAAATACCATGGAGAATCAGTATTTTCAACAGACAATACTTCTGATGTGATTTTAACATCATATTTTTTTTCATATTCAATATTTCTTTCTTTTAAACGTTTATCCAATTTCTTTTTAATATCCTTTTCACTGTTAAAGATTGGCAGCCCGTCAAATGCCTTTTGAGTTACATCATCAATTGACTGTCTTTCAATTACTTCTAGGTTTTTTGAGTAATCTTCAACAATATATTTAAAAACATCATTTGATGCTGAGTCAATATTTGCCTGTTCAATGTAGTTTATTGTACTTACAACAAAAATGCATACTAATAACAATACTACAATTAAAATGGCAGTTGTACCTACAATTATATTTCCTTTAGAGTCGATTTTCATTTTTAAAAATTTGACTTGTATTTTATAAAATTATTTTGCAAGTGCGACTGTATGATTTTGCACAAATATGTATTACAAAATCTGAAAAATGCCTAAATATAGTAATAAAAAAAATACCTATTTATATTATTGGAAATAAATTATACTTATTGAAAATTATGGAGGATTCACATGTCAGATACTGTAAGAACATGGCGTCATATTCAACAAAGATATAATTTAATCGGTTCTAAATGTACAACCTGTGGTGAATTGTTTTTCCCATCTCGTGTAGTTTGTCCTAACTGCAGAAGAAAAGGTAATCTTGAACCGTTCCAATTTTCAGGTAAAGGAAAAATTTATACATATTCTGTAATTAGATCAGCACCAGATGACTTTAAAAAATCAGCTCCTTATGCTGTAGCAGTCATTGAACTTGAAGAAGGTGCAAAATTAACTTCACAACTTGTAGATTGTGACGTCGATGATATTGAAATCGGTGACGATGTAGAAATGGTATTTAGAAAAATAAGAGAGGATGGAAAAGACGGAGTTATCTCTTATGGATACAAATTCAAAGTTATCAAATAATACTGCTGTCATTTTGGTAAGTCACGGCAGTACATTACCTTTCGCTGAAGAGGTTTTCAGTGAAATAAAAGAAAAATTTATCAAAAAATCAGGTCTTGCAGCTGAAATAGGTTACATGAAAGTTTCTGAGCCTACCATTGCAGGTGCTGTGGAAATTTTAAAAGATGAAGTCGATGATTTGGATAAAATTATTGCACTTCCCGTCTTTTTGGCTCCAGGGATTCATACCAACATTGATATTCCTCAATTGTTAGGTCTTGAACCACTAGAAGTGGATCCGAGATGTCCTGATGGAAACTATCCTGCTGAACATTACTTGTCAATTGCTCCTGATGTTGACTTTGATGGTGAAATTGAATTATTGGGTTCTATTGGACCTCGTGATGAGCTTTTGGATATCATCAACAAAAGGATTTCAGAAGCTTTGGCAGAATCTAAATTGGATGACAGTGCAAAAACCGGAATTTTGCTTGTAACCCATGGTTCCAGATTGAACTACAATAAGGAGTTTGCAACTGCACTTTACAACAAATTCGAAAAGGCTTGCGATTTGCCGTCAAGCTTTGGATTTATGGAATTGTGCGGACCTAGCATCCCAGAATCCATCAATAAATTGTCAGAGGAAAATGATATTGAAAGATTGGTAGTTGTACCTGTCTTTATTGCTCCCGGAATGCACACAACCCATGACATTCCGCATATTTTAGGATTTTTGGAAGAACATGAACATTCACATGACCACAATCATGGTGATCATGACCATGTGCACGATCTCACTCCTGTCGAGTTTGATGGAGAGATTCTTTATCCGGAGCCTATTAAAGCAGATGACATTTTAATTGATATTTTAGTTGATATGGTAAATGAAGCGATTTAGCTTCTATATTTTTTTGAAAAATTTTTTAATCAAGATAACTTAAAAGAATTTAATTTAAAACTTATTTAATGGTGTTAAACATGTCTGATAAAAAAACAGGAATATTATTATTATCCCATGGTTCTAGATTAGACGATGGAGAAGATGTAATTAAAGCTTATAAGGAAATGTATTTGGAAGAATTTCCGGATGCTATTGTAGAATATGGATTTATGGAAATCAGAAAACCGGGTATTCCAGAAACAATCAAGAAATTAACTTCACAAAACGATTTGGAAAAGATTATTGTCGTACCTGTATTTGTAGCTCACGGTCTTCACACAAAAAGGGATATTCCTGCTTTACTCGGTATTGAAAGTGATTTCGAAGCAGATGACCATGGACATCATCATCACCACCATCATGACCACGGCCACGATCACGGACATCATCATCACCACCATCATGACCATGATGATGAAGAGGTTGAATTTGATGGTGAAATCGTTTTAACCGAACCTTTAGGTATTGACAAACGTATGTATGAAATTATTAAGGATAGGGTTTCAGATTACTTATAATCTGGAACATTTTTCTACTTTTTTTCTTAAGATTTATTTATTTTAAAATCAATACTAATATTCATGACTCTTAAGGTCTCTGATATTGGTGAAAAGGAATTAGTCAAATACATTATAGCTAATTCAAAAGATATTACTCCAGATGACACTGCAATAACTAGTTTTAATTCTACAAAGCTGATTTCGACTTGTGACATGCTTATTCAGTCAAGACATTTTCCAGATAACATGTCTTACTATGATATGGGTTTTAAAGCCGTAACTGTTAATGTAAGTGACCTTGCTGCAATGGGAGCAAACCCGCTAGGATTTTTACTTTCAATAGCTATTCCTAAGAATTTAATGTTAGATTCATTTAAAGAAATTATTGATGGTGTTTTAAATGCGTGTGAGTTTTATTCAATACTTTTAATAGGTGGCGATACAAATGAGGCATCTGAAATTATTATTTCAGGAACTGCATTAGGATATTGCGATAAGCCTTTGATGAAAGACACATATAACAATGGAGATTTAATAGCCATTACCGGTGATATTGGTCTTGCGGCACTGGGTTTTAAGCTGGATACTTTGGATAACATTTATGTTAAAAAGGCTCTAAAACCGCAGGCGAGAGTGAAAGAGGGACTTATTTTAAAGGATTATGCAACTTCAGCAACCGACATTACAGACGGTCTTGCAAGTGAACTTCATGAAATCAAAAAGGACGGCTTCGGTTTTATGATTTATGAGGAAATGCTTGGAATTTCCGATGAATATAAACAGATGGCAAAAGATTTAAATTTAGATTATCTTGATTTGATACTCCATGTCGGTGAAGATTTTGAACTGCTTTTTACAATATCAAAAGATAATCTTGAAAAATTACCAATTGAATGTAGGGTAATCGGTGAAGTTACAGATTCAGATGTTGTTGAACTTACATTGGAAAACGGTTTTGTTGAATTCATTAAAAATAAGGGATATGAACATTATGTTAGTGAGTAGGGACCTTTATAAAAAAAGCTCAAAAACACAAAAAATCAGATGTGAGATTTGTGCAAACTACTGTAAAATTTCTGATGGTCACTTTGGAGTTTGCAGACAACACAAAAATATCAATGGAGAACTGTTTGATGAATCATATGGTGTGGTGTCATCTTTAAGTCCTGATCCAATCGAAAAAAAGCCTTTACATCACTTTTTGCCGGGGACTTTTACATACTCAATCGGCGGTTTTGGCTGTAACATGACATGTTTGCACTGCCAGAACTATATGATATCTCAGGATTATGATAAGTTTTCAAGAGCTATTAAAATAACACCAGAAGCAATCGTGGAAAATGCACTTAACTATAATTGTGCATCAATTGCTTGGACCTATAATGAACCTACTATACACTTACCTTTCAACAAAAAAACTTCTCTACTTGCAAGGCAAAAAAATTTGAAAGTCATCTATGTAAGCAACGGTTACTTTTCGGACAAGTCACTTGATGAGGTCTTGGGTTTTGTGGATGCATTCAACATAGACTTGAAATCAATGTCTAGTGATTTTTATAAAAAAGTCTGCGGTGCGGATTTAAGTGTTGTTTTGGATAATTTGAAAAGGATTTACGCAGAAGGAAAACATCTTGAAGTTACAAATCTGATAATAAATGGATATAATGATTCAATAGGTGAGATTAGTGAATTGTGTGACTTTATTGTAGGTGAATTGGGGGTAGATGTTCCTTTGCACTTTTCAAGAGCATTTCCGTACTATAAAATGAATGATATAACTCCTACAAATGTAGAGACATTGTACAGGGCACGTGAAATTGCATTAGAAAAAGGAATTGAAAACGTTCATTTGGGAAATATTTAGGTGCTGGTAAGGTGGATGGTGAGTCCACCTCGATTAATCATATAAAATCCTCAAAGAATGTCACACATTAAAATTCCAGCTAAATTTATGATTTGATAATCACAAACCATCACTTTGAAGACTATAACCTTGCTTTGATTCATATCAATTCTTAATCAGAAACGCTTACGTCTTCCATTCGATGATGATAGGAAGATATGTGACTGCTAAAAACAAAATGCAGTCAGTTAACATTTCTACCATTGCACCCCTCTATATAGGAGATATTTTTTTACTGGATTCTCGTACATGTTAAAACTCCTATTTATATGGAATTTTTATCAGTTCCAGAAATTAATAATTTATTACTTTTTTTATATAAAGTATTACTTTAAAATTTTTTAATAAAATTTATATATTTTAAAAAATAACTGTTAAATACTGGATTTAGAAAATTACATGTTTTAATTTCTAAATTTTAATAATAGTTTAGGGTTATTTTAACCCTATTCTTATTATTAATTGCTTTTTTTAAAAGTTAATGTTTAATATATTCATAAATTCATGAACACTTCGTGAACACTTATATTTTTTCAAAAAAAAGTAAAGTAAAAGTTAGTTATTCAGAAAAACTAACTCTTTCGAATTTTTCAAGGGTGTGTAATGATTTAGTTGCATCCACACCTATTTTTGTAGTTGTTCCATCACTTTCAGCAACAGGATCAAGGGATGATCCACGTACATTTGGAACAATCATAATGTCCCTGTCACCTTTAACACGTGTAGCTATTGCATATTCAACGTCTTCAGCGTCAAATACATCAACATCAGTATCTACAACGGTACAGTGTTTAAGTGAAGGGTGTGCAGATAATGCGGCCATTATGGCATTTTTACCGTCACCTTCGGTTTGTTTTCTGATTGAAACAACTGCGTGTAACCAGCAGCATCCTCCTTCAGTTAAAACAACATTTTCAACTGTAGGAACAGCGTTTTTAACGGCTTTATATATTCTTGGCTCCTGTGGAAGACCTTGTAATAATTTATGTTCAAATCCTGCCGGTAAAATAGCATGATAATAAGGATTTTCCTTTTTTATGTGCATCTTTTCAAGGTTGATGATTGGCTGGTCACGGATAATGTCATAAGTGTCAGTCAAATCAACGAATGGGCCTTCAGCAACAGTTTCACTCACGGATATTTTACCTTCAAGGATAATATCTGCTTGCGGAACTTCCAAATCACCGCATTTAATTAACTCCAATTCTCCATCCTTAAATACGTTTGCAACATCCATTTCATTGTAATCAATTGGTATTGAAGTTGTACTTGCAAGTAAAATTGCAGGATCCATTCCGATAGCTATTGCAATGTCCAGGTCTTTACCTGCCTTTTGAGCATTTTGGAAGTAGGTATAGAGGTTTCTTGGAACAATTCTGATTACAAGTCTTTTGTTGTCAAGAACCATCATCCTGTGAATTGAAGCGTTTTGAATTCCTGTTTCAGGGTCACGGGCAAAGACAACACCGGCAGTAATGTATGCTCCACCGTCTCTTGTATAGTGGGTTAAGATAGGAATCTTATCCAAGTCAATATCTAAAGTATCATAATATGAAAAATCAGTGAATTTATCAACTTTGATTGGATTTTCCATAGCGTCAATGATTTTCTGGGTAATTTCTGAAACTTCACAGTTGATTGATTTTGCAATCTTGTCTCTTGTATTGCATATTCCAGAAACAACTGGTATGTCAAATCCTTTAACGTTTTTTATAATGACTGTATCTTTAGGATATTTCCTAAGCACTTTTGATACTTCATATTCGCTTGAAAGCTCATCAGTAATTTCAATAATATTTTCCTCGTTGATTATCATGTTATCACTATAAGTTAATTTTTTTATCTTTAAGCTTGTCTAAAAGTCCTACAATTTCAGGATAACTAATAGAAAGGATTTCTCCTGCAAGCACTGCAGCATTTTTACCGTTATTTATACCGACAGTTGCAACCGGAACGCCCGGCGGCATGCTGACTGTAGTAAGCATATAATCATCACCATTTTCATTAGTACAAGGAACTCCGATAACCGGTCTGTCGGTAAGGCCTACAATTCCACCTGTAACCTGTGAGGAGTTTGAACTTATTCCAATGAAAATTTTAGCATTTTTCATGCATTTAACATAATTTGTGAATTTACGATTTGACCTGATTGGACAAACCACTTTTGTATCATGGCTTATTTTAAGTCTGTCTAAAATTACACTGACCTTTTTAGCAGTCGCCATATCAGTTTGCCTTCCAACAATAATTACAACTTCAGCATCCTTGTTTTTAGAGCAAACATCATCTTCTTCAATTACAGGTTTGTTAATTTTAATGTCTTTAATTCTTAAAAAGTCATTTTGAATGAATTTATTATCTATCTTTTGAATAATGTCTTCGTTGCTTTGTTTTACTTTTGCAGCATATTCTTTTCTTAAGTTAATAATTCTTTGACGTATTTCTTCATCGTGAAGTGCAATAAATTGTGCAGCCAATATTGCAGCATTATCTCCTCTGTCTATTCCAACTGTTGCAATAGGGGAAGGATAAGGCATCTGGACAATGGATTGCAGCGCATCAATACCACCGGTTTTAACATCAACAGGAACACCGATAACAGGTCTTGGAGTATAAGCAGCAATAGCCCCTGGCAGGTGTGCTGCAAGACCTGCGATTCCAATGAATACTTCAATTCCTGCATCAGTACCTTGTTTTACTATCTCACGAATAAGGTTTGGGGTTCTGTGAGCCGATGCGATTTTAAGACTGTAAGGTATTTCAAGTTTTTCTAAAATATCCATACTTTTTTCTGCTATAGCAATATCCGATCCGCTTCCAAGAATAATCATTATTTTTGGTATCATTCAAAAATCCCTTCTAAAATAATTATACATTTATTTTATTTAAAGTGGTTAATAAATTTAATAAGATTATATTATTTATTTTAGTTTGTAAAATTTACTTAGTATTATAAAATTTATATTAACATATATAATTGTGTTGGTTTAAAACCAACAAATATATAAATACAATGAAATTAATAATAATCTATGTCAAGAAAAATACAAAATAAAATAATTATTGGTGATAAAATTATTTATAGAGCAAACACGACAAATGGTTGGTCAATAGTTATAATGCCAGATAATATATTAATTGACAATTATCATATTAATAAGGCTCATATTCATCCTAATCCTAAAGAACATTCTTATAAAATTGAATTAGGTGTAAATGACCCAAATGAGATTTTTGAAATAATTAAGGATTATTTGAATGTATCTAAAATTTTGGATGTTGAAGAAATAGTGGAGATGTTAAAATGATTATTACATTAGTAAAAAAACAAAAAGGTATTGAATTTATTCAAGACATGGAAAAAACATATAATTCAATTAATGAATTGGAAAAATTATTTGAAAGAACAAATAACATGAAAATGTATGTTGATTTACAGAATTGGAAGTATTATAAAGATCATTTGGATGAAGAAATCGAAATTACTGAAAGTTTAGTTACTAACAAATTGTCCCTTTCTGATTTGGATTTAATCATTTTAAATACTATCAAACATGAAAAACCTAGAAGCATCCGTGATTTAGCAAATAAAATTAATAAAGATGTTAGCAACATCCAACCTAAAGTTAAAAAATTGGAAGAAGATGGTTTTATAAGATTTGAAACTGGTGTTAAAAATAGTAAAATACCTTATCTTACATTTGATGAGATTAAATTAGAAATTTAGATAATCATTGTCAGATTAATCCTATTTCTTTTTAAATCCACATCCAGAACTTTAACATCAACTATATCACCAACACTGACGATATCTAAAGGATGTTTTACAAACTTGTCAGCTACCAATTGTGAGATATGAACTAGACCGTCCTGATGAACACCAATATCGACAAAGGCACCAAAATCAACGATATTTCTGACAGTTCCTTGCATTATCATTCCAACTTCTAAATCTTCAATTGATAAAACATTTTTTCTTAAAAGCGGTTTTGGCATGTCACTTCTCGGGTCACGACCGGGTTTTTTAAGCTCCTTTATGATGTCTTTTAAGGTTTCTGTTCCGATGTTCAGCTCTTTTGAGATTTCATCCAAATCTAAATTATCCAACTTTAGATTAGACTTTCCGATATCATCAACAGAATAGTTTAATTTTTTAAGTAGTTTTATGGTCACATCATATGATTCCGGATGAATTGTAGTGTTATCTAAAGGATAATCGGGATTGTCAATTTTTACAAAACCGGCACATTGCTCAAATGTCTTTTTACCGAGTTTTTTAACATTTAGAAGTTCACGGCGGTTTTTAAAGCTTCCGTTTTCTTCCCTGTAGGTGATAATATTTTTTGCAGTTGCATTTCCAATTCCTGAAATGTAGTTTAAAAGACTTACAGAAGCGGTATTCAAATCGACACCCACTTCGTTTACTACCTTTTCAACAACACCGGTTAAAGATTCGGATAGCTGTTTCTGGTTCATGTCATGCTGGTACTGGCCGACACCAATTGATTTTGGGTCGATTTTGACAAGTTCAGCCAATGGATCTTGAAGTCTTCTTGCAATTGAAACAGCACTTCTTTCACCTTCAGAGAAATCTGGAAATTCCTCATCAGCAAGCTTTGAGGCTGAATATACTGATGCACCTGCTTCATTAACGATGATGTATTCAACATTAGTATCCTTAATTATTTGAGCTACAATCTCTTCTGATTCCCTTGAAGCTGTTCCATTACCGATTGCTATAACGTTAATGTCATATTTTTTTATTAATTCGCGCACTGTTTTTATTGATTCTTCTACTTTGTTTTGGGGTTCAGTAGGATAAATTAAAGCAGTGTCAAGGACTTTACCTGTTTTGTCGATGATTGCTAGCTTACAACCGGTTCTAAAAGCAGGATCCCAGCCTAAAATTGTCTTTCCAACAAGAGGGCTTTCCATTAGAAGCTGATTCAGGTTTTTGGCGAACACTTCAATTGATTTTTCTTCAGCCTTTTCGGTTAGGTAATTTCTGATTTCACGTTCAATTGAAGGAGCTATCAATCTTTTATATGCATCTTCAACAGCTTCCTTAATGATTGGAGTAGTATAAGGGTTATATTCGATTTTTTCAGGAATTTTTGAAGTATTCTTTAGCACATGCCTATTTAAATATTTTATGACATCATCGCTATCACACACGATTTTTCCCTTGATTATACCTTCGTTTTCCGCTCTGTTTATCGCTAAAATACGATGCGGTGGTATTTTTTTGATGTTTTCTGAGTAATTGTAATAGATTTCATATTCAGATGTTGAATCCTTATCCTTTACCTTTGTTTCAATCTGACCGGTAAAGAATGTATTCTTTCTTATTTTTTTCCTGAAATCGGAATTATCTGAAATTTCTTCGGCAATAATGTCTTGAGCTCCCTTAATGGCTTCTTCTGGAGTCTTAACTTCACTGTTGATGTAGTTTTTAGCTATTTTTTTAATACTTTCTTTAACATCCTGCTTTAGGATAATCAGTGCCAATGGTTCCAGACCATTTTCACGGGCTTTAGTTGCTCTTGTCTGTTTTTTTGCTTTGTAAGGACGATACAAGTCTTCAAGTTCAACTTGAGTTTTTGCATTTAAAATCTTATTTTTTAATTCATCATCAAGCTTTCCCAGCTCATCGATTCTTTTTAAGATTTTTTCCTTTTTATCTTCAAGGTTTCTTAAATATTTAAGTCTTTCATCGAATTTTCTAAGTGTAGTATCGTTAAGTGAACCGGTAACATCTTTTCTATATCTTGCAATGAATGGTATTGTGTTTCCATCATCAATTAGATTGATTACTTTTTTAACTTGCCAATTTTTAAGATTTAATTCTTTTTCGAGTGTTTCAGCTATCATATTATTCAACAATTAGTTTTATATATTATCATTTTTAATATGTTCTATTAATTAACATTTGTTAAGGAGGATATTATGGCTTCAATTACCAAAATATATGATAGATTTCAAACTGTCATACCTTCTGAAATAAGAAAGAAGTTGAATTTAAATAAAAACGATATAATTCAATGGAAAATTAATGAAAACGGTAAAGTAGAGTTGGAATTCTTTAAAAGCCTCTCATTGGACGAAATGATTGGTCGATATTCAGCTTTTGAACCAATTAATTCAGTTCAATTAAAACATGAATTTAAAAATTAATTGAATTCTTTTCTATTTTTCGATATAACAAATTATTTAGGTAAAATTGGTGAAATTCGCTAATTTTATCCTTTTTTTTCTTTTTTACATATTTTTTAGCTCTTTAAATAATTTCATTTAAAAATTACATACAAAAGTAAATATTGCTCTAAACTCGTAATTTTTTATTTTAACAACAATAATGCTTTTTTAAAAACAAATGACTTATATATCACTTGAAATTATAGTTATTAATGCATTTTAGAAATGTTTTTAAAAATTAAAGAAAAATAAGGTGATTTGAAAATGTCAAATTTTGATTTTTTAAAAAGTTTTAATAATCAATTATATGAAATTGGTGTGAAATTGGAAGAAGATGTTATAGACTCTCCAAGAGCAGTAACAGCAGATGCAACACAGTTTTTAGAGACACTAGTCAAGGATATATACAAATTGTCAAACAACAAGCTTGACAGTAATCTTATTTCATTTTATAAAAAAATTGATAATCTCTACAGATCAGGGGAAATATCTTATATCTACAAGAATAAGCTTCAGGAAGCCTATAATTTGAGAAATAAAATACACAACAATTATCAAAACCCGGATGATGAAATCAAACTGGCTCTTGATTTGCATAAAAGACTCTTTTACATCTCTAAAAAATATTTCACTGATTACTGTGACAATAAAAGGTTCATCACAATTCCCGAGTATAAAGTTCCGCAAAAAAGACACATTCATTTTGACAACTGCATAATATGCGGACGTGAAAACAAAAACCAGTTTTCAAACATGTGCGATTCATGCAACCTAAAAATTGACAATTTAAATCTTGTTTTAAGCATTAAAAACACATTTGAAGATTCCGGTTTTACAAAAGGAGATTTATTGAATTACGGTTTAAGTGAAAGTGAAGTGATTTATTTTTTAGCTGATTTTTCAAAAGAAAACATCCTGGTTAAAAAGGGTGAAATCTATCACATCAACGATGATAAATTGAATCAATATTTGGCCGAAATCGATGAATATATCGAAATTGGGCTTTTAATTACCAAATTCTACAATGATGAAATTACCTCATATGAGGTAAAAAGCACATTAGAATATTGGAAAGGCAGTATTAATCAAAAACCCTTCGTAGAATTCTACAGGCTAGTCAATTTAAAACTTGAGAAAAATTTCGAAGAAAACCTTTTAAAACATGAAAACATTGAAAAAAGCATGAAATTATCTGAAATGGATGAATTAAACATTAATGTATGGTTTAATCAAAGGAAAATCGAGTTCATTAATGGTGATTTAAATGATGCATTTATATTATTCAATGAAATTTTGATTAAAGACTTTTTTAAATATAAAAAAAGGAATATGGATGAGAAAAACATCAAACATAGGCTTAATATTTCAGATGATATTTATGATTTCTGGCAGAACAGTTTCATGGGTGAGGATTTCCTAAAAAGAACCAATGAAATTAAAAAAGAATTGATTTTAAAAGAAATCAAAAACAACAAATCATTAAAAGAAGCACTGTCAACACTTCGAATAAGTGAAAATGATTTTAATAGGTTATTTTTAATGTCTAAAAATCAAAACGATGATTTTTACAAGAAATTCAATAAGGAATACACCTTAAAAAGACAGAAAACCTTCATAAAACATCTCAAAAATAATAATTTAAATAAAGCTATAAGAATCAGTAAAATTACAAAAAATGAGTTTTATAAATGGTATAGACTAGGGGAAGCTGAATATTCAGAGTTTTACCTTGAAGCAACTGAAATACTGATGAAGAAATATTTAAGGTATAAGAAGAGAGGCTTAAAAAAGGAAATAATTTTAAAACAAATGAATATTAAAGAAGAAATGCTTGAGTCATGGTTTAAACATAAGGATTTAACTATGACTCAGAGATTCATCGATGAAAATGCCAGAATCACTTCAAATATCCTTAAAAGAGGAAAAATAATAAACGGACTTAAAGAGGATTTAAGTGTTAAAGAAGCTATCAGTTCAGCTCAACTAACTCCAAATGAATTTTTGGAAATTTACAATACAAGTAAAAGAGAAAAAACAGATTTTCACATAAGATTTGATGAGGAATTTGTTTTAAACAGAAAGCGATTGTTTCCAAAACTGTTAGAGACAAATGATTTTTACAATTCAATTCAGAAATGTGAAATATCTCAAAAGGATTTTCATAGCTGGTATTCTAAAGATCAAGACAAATATATAGTAACAAACAGAGCTTCAAAATTCTATTTTGATACAACTCAGCTATTAATGGATAAATATTTGGATGCTAGAAAATCAGGTAAAAATAAACCGGATGCAGCGAGAAGCGTTGGTCTTTCAAATAATGTAATTAACAAATGGCTTAATAACGTCCATTTGGATTTGTTTTATAAATTCAGCAAGAAAAATGACCTGCTTGAAAGAGACTTGATTATAAAAGGTTTTAAAGACTTTAAAACAATTAAAGAAGTTTCTTCAATCTATGATATCTCCGTTAATGTCATTAAAGAATTCATCAATTTGGGAAAAAGTGGGTTTATGGACTTTAGGGAAGTGTTTGAACTGTATGAGGATTGCTTAATTCCAAATTTACTTGATAATTTTTTAGATAATTTTAAAACAAAATCTTATAGTAAATCTTTAAAAACATCCAAAATTACAGAAAAAGAGCTGGAATATTATTATGAAATGGGAAAATCCGGAAATGAGAAATTTGAAAAGTTCAGCCAGGATTATCTTACTTTGAAAATAGTATTGTATGTAAATACCATATTATCTAAAAAATCTAAAAAAATTGCTTTAAAAAATTCCAACCTAACAAACGATGAGTTAAATGATAATCAAGAGCGAATCGATGATTTGATTTTAAAAGGAAGGTTTAACATCATCGGCGAAGCAATTACAAAAAAGTTATCAAGTGGAACAAAGCTTGCAAAACTTGCAGGTATAAGTTTAGAGGAAATCTATGACTGGTATTTAAAAGGCAGAGACGGGGATGAAAAATTTAAAGACTTTTCATTACTATTTGAACTTGGCGTTATTATTCCAAGGGCAATGGCCATTAACCACGCAAAAGATATGGGTGTTCCTAAAAATTGGCTTTATAAAAAACTTAAAAAAGAATTGGGAAGCGCCGAATTTAAAATTTGGGATGAAAATGGATTTATCACACAAAAAGACAGGTTAATTAAACTAGATGATGACACTGTTGATGTTGGAAAAATCATGGATCTCTTTAAAAATTCAGAATTTTTGAAATGTTTCTTTAAGGATGATGACCCAGATTTATTCAATTTCATGAAAAATATTCTAAAAAGAAATACAAGCATTCAAGGTTAACTTTAATAACTGTAAACGAACAAAACTATTAATGTAAAAAATTTTTAAGGAGATATTAAGTGTATTGGTTTTTTGTAATCCTTGTATTTTTACTTGCCGGTATAAAATCTGAAAAGCCTAAAAAATATCAAAAGGTTTCAGTAATCATACCAGCTTTCAACGAAGAGGATACCGTAGCTACTGTAGTTAATGTAGTTAAGAAAGTATCATTTGTTGATGAAATCATTGTGGTAAATGATGGATCAACCGATAAGACTGAAAGTGAAGCTTTAAATGCAGGGGCACGTGTTATTAACCATGAAGTCAATAAAGGAAAAGGTGCCGCATTGCGTACAGGTTATAAGGAAGCGGAATGTGATATCATCGCTTTTATTGATGCAGATATTTATAATTTAAGTTCTTCAAAAGTTGAAGCCATGATTAAACCTATATTGCATGGAAAAACCGATATTACTAAAACCAAATTCTCTCGTGCTAGTGGACGTGTAACAGAGCTTACAGCAAAACCACTTTTAAACTTTTTCTTCCCTGAAATTACATTTGAACAACCATTAAGTGGTCAGTTTGCAGCACGTAAAGAGATTTTAAAGAAAATGGACTTTGAAAAGGACTACGGGGTAGACGTTGGTATCGTTATCGATGCTGATGTGTTAGGTATTTCAATTATGGAAGTGGATATCGGTGCAATCGAACATGATATGTCTCCTCTTTCTGAATTAAATCTAATGGCAAATGAAGTGGTTAGAACAATCATAAGCCGTGCAAACAAGTACGGAAGGGTAGTAATGATTGATGATATAGGTCATTACATCAGAATGTCAATCGTTGGATTATCATTAATTATCCTTGGTTTATTTACAATATTTTTCGTTAAATTTGTTCCCCTTGCTGTTGGAGTAATAATTTCAGTCATCGGATTGATATTAGCTATTTACTACATTATCAAGGTAGTTGTAAAATCTATTGTCATGTTTAAAAAGACACCTGGTAAGAATTTAGTAAAATCATTTATTAAAATTCATTTTCCTTTGATTATATCAATTATAGTTTTACTTTTGATGATTTCAACATTTATTGGGGCCGCTCACTTTGAAAACGGTGTTTTATCAATTGAGCCAAACTCAAGAAACTTAATAATTTATGCAGATGACTCCCCATCTGACAATTCAATTTCTGTTAGGGGTCCATATACTATTGATACAGCTATTGAAGATGAATCAGATCAAATTCGTATGCCTGCAGATGCAATGATGACGTTGGGTATTAAAATCAACGATACAATGCAGATTAATGGTGAAACTTATGTGATTAACGATACAAGGGAAGGCGAATCAGATATATTGAGAATCCCTGTTGAAGTTCAAAAAGACATTGGCGTAGAATCAAAATATATCATTCAAAACAGCCGTTTAAAAGAGATATTTGAGGGGGTAGTTGTTACTCATAGCTATGATGATGAAAATTCCACAAACATTTTAAAGGAAAACTTCAAAATATCATCAAAAGATAATAATGCATCTGTATATGAAGTATTAATTGACAATGAAAGTGTTGTAACTTCATCCGGTATTTTTAAACAGGATGCTACATATAATATTGCTGTAGACGGTGAATATTTGACATCTGTTAATTTTGAGGTTGGAAGCAATACGACATTCTACCAAGATGACCATGAAGTTGTTGTTTTATTTAAGGATGTTAATTCAACTTCTATCAAACAGTTCATACATGATGATCAAGGTTATTTCTTGAATTTTAATTTTTAATCTTTTGATAGATATTAAAATTATTATTGTTATTCAAGAACCAGTATAATTACTTATTTTTTTTAATTTTTTCGTTGTAGAAATATTGATTTAACTTTGAAAAATTTTATTAATATCTAAATATTGCTTTTATATCTCATGTTTTTTAATATAGGCTCTAAAATATTTTTTATATTAAATTTTAAACTAGTAGATAGGTTTATATACTTATAAATCTATAAATATTAAATAGATTTTTTCAAAAAAATAATTCATTGGAGGGAAAGAAATGGTTTTACCAAATGTAAATATTAAAGAAAAGAAATTTCAAATGATTGATCAAAACATGTCAAAACAATATATGTTATTTCTTTTTAAAGCATTAGACGAAAAACCAATAAAAAATAAAATTAATATAATGAAGATGTTATATTTTATTTCTATGAATGTTCCGTGCCTGGAAAATGAATTTAATTTTGAAGCAGATAATTATGGTCCAAGTAGTGATGTTGTAATTAGGAATTTGGAAACTTTAAATCAGGAAAATTTTTTAAAAAATGATTATGAAGGTTATAAATTAGATGATGCTGGTAATGAATATTTAAAATCACGTGAATTTCCTAATGTAGATTTTGAGCTAATTGAAGATATGAAAAACCTTTTTGATGGATTAACTGCTGATGAAGTATGTGCATTAACCTATTTTACTTTTCCAGAAACTACTTCTGAATCTATAATTAAAGATAGAATCATTAAAAACAGAGAGAAATTAGCAGTAAATATTTATAAAAAAGGAAAAATTAGTTTAGAAAAAGCATCGGAAATTGCAGGTGTTAATATTTCTAAATTTAATGAAATATTGTCAAAAAGAAATATAAAAATTAATTTGAGGTTATAATGAAATTATTAGATAATTCTTGTTTATCATTATTTATGCTTGAAATTCCACAATATGATTTTATTTTAAAATTAAATGATTTAAACGAATCTTTAAATATTACAAATCATGTTAAAGATGAATTTGGAGCAAAAGATGTATTCGGTAAATTAAATGAATATATTTCTAATGGTTTGATTTCACTTGAATACATAAATTATGATATTCAACTTGAAAGAAGATATCCTATGCTAGGTCGTGGTGAATTAAGTATAATACAATGGGGCTTAATTTTAAAAGATAAAGTAGAATATTATTGTATCCTAGATGATTTAAATGCACGTAAAGTTGCATTAAAATTAGGTTTATCAATTTCTGGTAGCATTGGATTAATAATTATCCTAAAAAATAGAAATAATTATTCTAGAGAACTTATAGATAGAATTATATTTGATATTGAAAAGAGTAATTTTAGAGTAAGTAAAAAGGTTTTAAATGAATTGAGGGCATAAAATGGCTAAAGTTAAAGTGTCTAAACAATTATTTGATGATGATGTTTATATTCGAAGTGAAAAATTAAAAATTAACAATAAAACAGTTCAAACACCCATCAAATCATTTACATTAAATGATTTAAGAAATGATGTTGAAATTAACAGGGATGTTAAATTATCCAATGAGATTTTTAAAAAATTTAGCAAAGAATCTCTATCAGAATATGTTTCAGGTGTTAGAGATGTTTCTAAAATTCATAAGGATATCAACAGAGATTTAAGAAAAGCTTTACCAAATGAATTAAATTTTTGTTTTACTACTTTAAATTATACAAAATTCCCTGAAGGTAAAGAAATTGACATGTTAACTAATGTATCATATATTTATTCGGATGCTACACCGTTACCATTGGTACATAATCTGTTCATGCCTAATCAGGATGCAGAAAAGGCATATGATAAATATACAGATTTCATGCTTGAATGCATAGAATCAATTAATCGTTTAAATAATAAAGCCATTCTTGGGATAATCCCCTCATCAATGCCCCCGTCTTATGTGGAATCACTAATTGACTTCTATCATGATAATAATATAACTTCATTTGCTTTTGACTTTGAAAATAAAACTCATGTTGGTTTAATAGATCATTTAAGGGAAATGATGATTTCAATTATAAAATTAGATATCTTAAACGAGTCATTTACTTATTCTTGTAATACTCAAAGGGGTAAAGCATCAAGAGATTCAGATATTATAAAAGCTAATGATATTCTAGTGTATAATTATGGGTTTGATATTGTTGGAAATAATCATATGCCTATGAAAATTCCACCTAGTGCAGCTGAAAAGCTTAAAAATAGAAATTCAACAGGTATTAGGCTGTTTAACAATGAGGATTATGGTCATTACAGATATGATAATGTGGATTTAATCAATGATTTTTATCCTCATTCTAAAACAAAAATTCCAATTGATTTTTTTGACCCAAAAGGTAATGTTAAACGCTCTAGAGAATGCCAAAAACTTTTTAACAATGAAATGTTTGGTTTAGAATTATTAAAATATCGTGATTTAATTAAAGAAAATGAATCTACAGCAAAATATCTTGAAACTAAAAATCAAATTAAAAATGATTTAAACATATTAAAAGATTTTAGAGCAGTAATAAATGTTTAAAAAAATAGTAAATTAAATCAAGAGTTTTCACTCATGATTTATTGTCATAGGCTTTCACTGCTTCTTCAACATCATTGTAAAGACCAAGTGCAGCTAAAGCACCTACTTTTCCCTGCTCTCCGGTAACTGCAATCAAGGGTATGTCTAACTCTTTTGCAACTTTTTCTGCAGTTTCAACATCCATCATTCCAGACTTTGTAGCAATGGAATATTCTCTTAATTTTTCAGGAATATCTAATCCTTCCAAAATAGCAATTGCTGTTTTATCAGATAAAGTATCCCTTTTAAGAATTTCAATAACTCTATAGATTAAATCTTGCTTTTTATCACTTTCAACAGCAAATGTTAAAGCGATTGATACACAGTTTTGTGTTTTGTGAGGGTTATGTGGATATAACTGGACAATAATGTGGTCTAGATATTCAAAACCTTCACCTGCAAGTTCTACACCTAGATTATGTGCCATTGTCCATGTAGCTCCAGCATCTTTAGTATCAGTATCATCAACACCAATAACTACTTTTTCAAGTTTAGGTGTTACTACTGTTGCTTTTCCTGCTTTTGAGCCTCCTCCAACTTGAATGAGTTCAACATATTTAACGCCTTTACCCATTCCTCTACACATTCCAGCTCCAACACCAGCACCAGCAAGACCTGCATGGGTTACTTTAACTTCATCACCATCAATGACGATTTCATCAATTCCTGCAGCATTAAAACTAGCCTTCAAATCAAGTGGTGCTGAGCCAACATGACAGGAGTAAACATGTTTGTTCCCGTCACGGTAAGCTGAATCGATTAACTCTGAGTTATTTCTGTACTGATTTAATAACCAATGGGATCCTGAAATACATGGGTGGTATTCTACGATTTCCACTTTGTCTCCGTCAACCATAGTCAATACTTTTTCATATGGTGCAATCCATGGGTCATTAAATTTTTCTCTTAATTCATCTGGCTTTAATATTTCCATCGAATCACTAGATTTCTTTTAATCTGTCGCACATTTTAATTGCTGCTTCAACAGCACTTTTAGCGTTTTTAACACGTCTGTGAGCATCCATTCTAGTCATTCCAGGACCAGTAATACCAAGTGCTACAGGAGTATCGTATTCTAGTGCTAAATCAGCGATTTTACGAGAAGCGTGTTGTGCTACAATTTGGTCGTGGTCAGTTGCACCTTCGATTACAGCACCGAGTGTGATAATTGCGTCGTATTCACCTTTTTGTAATAATTTTTTAATTACAAGCGGCATATCAAACACGCCAGGAACAGCGACCACTTTTGTAATTTCACAACCTCTATTTTTTGCTTCTGCTGTTGCGAGTTCTAACATCATTTGGGTAATATCATAATTAAATTCAGCAACTACTGCTGCTATTTCATATTTTGCCATTTTATCTACCTCTTTTAATTTTAAGCTCCACTAAATATAATGAGAAGGAATCCTGCAACCCCACTTACTACCATAATGAATATGATAAAAAGTGCTGCCAATTGCATTTTACTTAATTTTTTAAAATCCATATTTTTCAGTCTCCATTTAAATTATTTTTAACTTCACTAGCTAATTCCATGGTAGTAGCACTACCACCTAAATCACCAGTTAAAGTGTTAGCATCATTAAGTACTTTTAAAACTGCTTTTTCGAATTTATCTGCAGCTTCAACCTCACCAATGTATCTGAGCATCATAATAGCTGAAAGCATCATAGCTATTGGATTTGCTTTGCCCTGACCTGCAATGTCAGGTGCTGAACCGTGAACAGGTTCAAATAATGCTCCATCCTCTCCAATATTTGCAGATGGGATTAATCCCAATCCACCAACAAGACCTGCGCCTTCATCAGATAATATGTCTCCGAAAAGGTTTGTAGTTACAATTACTTCAAAGCTTTCAGGTTGGGTAATTAGATACATTGCTGTTGCATCCACATAAAAGTCCTCAGTTGCAATATCCGGATAATCCCGAGCAACTTCATAGAAAATATCTTTAAACAAACCGTCACTTTTCTTTAATACGTTTGCTTTGTGAACGCCTGTGACTTTAGTTTTATTATTCTTTTGTGCATATTTGAATGCATAGTCAATAATGCGCTTTTCAGCTTCTCTTGTGATAATGCGTTTTGCTATTGCACCCTCATCAGTATAACTTTCTTCACCTGCAATATATAATCCTTCGGTATTTTCACGCACTATCATAAAGTCAATATTATCAAATAAGGAATTAGTATTAGGATATGATTTGATAGGTCTTAAATTTGCAAACATTTTCATTTCCTGACGTATTTTAACAATAACGTCTGCTGCGGTCTCTCCGGCCGCTCCAAATAAACATGCATCAGCATTTCTAATAATGTCTAAAGTTTCATCTGGAAGTGCAGTGCCTGTTTTTTCGAGGCATTCATCACCTGCTTCACCATAAATGTAATTGAAATCAATATCTAACCCATCCAGGACATGTATTGTTGCTTCCATTACCTCACGGCCTATTCCATCTCCTGGAATAACAGCAATCTGATATTTATCTTTTGTTTTTGAGGTATTCAATTAAACCACCTTGTTCGAGTATTTCTAACATGAATGGAGGTAATTTTTTAAATGTAATTTTTTTTCCATTTGAATTAGTTATTGTTCCTTCATCCATATCCACTTCAATTTCTTCTTCATTTTCAACAAGTTCACTAATGCCCGGAGCTTCTAGAAGGGGAACTCCAACGTTTGTAGCATTTCTGTAAAAGATTCTTGCGAAAGACTCAGCTATTACAGCACTAACACCAACGCCCTTAAGAGCAATTGGAGCATGTTCTCTTGAAGAACCGCAACCGAAATTCCTTCCAGCAACAATGAAATCTCCTTTATTGCATTTATCACTGAAGTCAGGATCCAAACCTTCCATACAGTGCTTTGATAATCTTTCTTCGTCAGTATAAATTAAATATCTTCCCGGAACTATAATGTCTGTGTCAATGTCATTTCCGAATTTCCAAGCCTTACCTTTCATTATTTTACCTCCGGCGCTACAATTCTTCCTTCAATAGCTGAAGCAGCAGCAACAGCAGCTGAAGATAAATAAACTTTTCCATCAGGACTTCCCTGTCTTCCTTTAAAGTTTCTGTTTGAAGTTGAAAGGCTCACTTCTCCAGGGCCTATTATTCCAGTATGCCCTCCAAGACAAGGACCGCAGCAAGGAGCGGAAACAAGCGCTCCAGCATCAACAAATATTTTAATTAGTCCTTCATCCAATGCTTTTGTATAGACTTCTTTTGATGCAGGTATAACAAGCATTCTAGTGCCTTCAGCTATTTTTTTACCTTTTAGGATTTTTGCAGCATCCCTTAAATCTGAAAGTCTGCCGTTAGTACATGAACCTAAAAATACCTGGTCAAGTTCCACATCAACTTCACTGACGGCCTTTACATTATCAACATTGTGTGGACAGGCCACTTGAGGCTCTAAATTGCTAACATCGATATCAATTATGTCCAAAGAAGATGAATCTAAATCAGTTTTATAAATTTTATAAGGTTTATTGGAGCGGTTTTCAACATACTGTATGGTTTTTTCATCGGCCTCAACAAGGCCTGTTTTTCCACCCATTTCAATTGCCATATTACATAAAACCATTCTGTCTGAAATGCTCATATTTAAGACAGTTTCACCGGCAAATTCACATGCTTTGTAAGTTGAACCGTCTGCACCCATTTTACCAATGATATGTAAGATAACGTCTTTAGCATAAACATTTTCCTTCAACTCACCAGTAATGTTAAATCTATTTGTTTCAGGTACCTTTAACCATAAATTACCTTCAGCAAATACCATAGCCATATCGGTTGAACCAATACCGGTTGAAAATGCACCTAATGCACCATGAGTACAGGTATGTGAATCGGCACCAACAATTACTTCACCTGGAACCACATGACCAAGTTCAGGTAATATCTGATGGCAGACACCTGCATTAACATCATAAAAATGTTTGATACCTTGTTTTTTTACAAATTCTCTCATAATTATATGATTGTTGGCTGAGTCAATTGAATCAGCTGGAACTTGATGGTCAAAAGGTATGACAATTTTTGATGGATCCCAGACTTTTTCAGCTCCAATTTTTTCAAAAGATTCTACTGAAAGAGGTCCAGTTAAATCATGGGTCATTGCAACATCAATATTTGCTATAACTATATCTCCAGCTTCCACATTTTCTTTTCCGGAAGCTCTAGCCAATATTTTTTCAGACATTGTTGACATATTTTAAACCTCTTTATAATGGTAAATATTTTTAATTTAAAAATATATAATACTTGCTTTATTTTGAAATTTTTCAAATCTTTATATAGAATGGTTTACAAAAAATATATCCATGAGCAACTCATTTTTTAAAAGATTTAAAAAAGAAGAAGAACCTCCAATTATTGAGGAGGAATCTCCAGTCTGGCAAGATAGGATTTATTGGGTTTCAATTTTACAAAAGATTGCTTTTCCAGTTTTAAATAACCTTTCAAAAGGTGCACTTAGAAGGAACATGCCTGCTGAGTCTAAGAGTAGTGAAAGTCAAAAATTCACATACCTTGAAGCTTTTGCACGTGTATTTAATGGTATAGCACCATGGTTGGAACTGGGTGCAGATACTTCTGAAGAAGGACAGCTTCGTGAAAAATACAAGTTTTTAACAATTAGCGCTATTACAAACGCTGTTAATCCAAATAATAATGATCATATTTTTGTTGTGGAACCTAAACAATCTTTAGTTGATGTTGCTTTATTTGCTCAAGGATTACTCAGAGCTAAAAATGAAATTTGGCTCAATTTACCAATGGATGTTCAGGCTAGAATAATTCGTGAATTAAAAAATACAAGAATAATTGCTCCTTATGAAAATCATTGGCTGCTATATACTGCAATGATTGAAGCTGCTCTTTTGGAATTTACTGGTGAATGTGATAAAGAGCGTTTAACTTATGGTGTTAGGAAATTCAGAGATGAGTTATACATTGGAGATGCAATTTACTCTGATGGTGAAGACTTTGATGTTAGTTACTATAACAGTCTGTTTATTCATCCAATGCTTAATGATATTCTGGCCGTAATGAGAAAATATTCTCTTCGAGACGGTGAATTTTTAGATGTACAATTAATGAGGTCTTCCAGATTGGCTTCCCAACTTGAAAGAATGATTTCACCGGAAGGAACATATCCGCTTTTAGGAAAATCCCTTACTTACCGTTGTGGTGTTTTCCACTTGCTTTCTCAGGCAGCTTTACTAAAAATTCTACCAAGAAATATTAGTCCTGCTCAAGTTAGAAGTGCTCTTACTGAAGTCTTAAAAAGGCTTTTTGATAAAAATCAAAATCTTACAAGCGATGGTTGGTTAATAATGGGATTGCATGGTTCACAAACTGACATTGCAGAAAATAATGTTACAACAGGCAGTCTTTACTTATGCTGTGCAGTATTTTTACCTTTAGGTTTGGATGCAAATGATGTATTTTGGAACACTCCTTCTGCAGAGTGGACAAGTAAGAAAGCATGGAACGGTCATCAAATTCAACCGGACCAATCAATTAATTTTTAATTCAATTTGTACAAGTTCCCGTAATTAAACAATTTAATTTCTGATGGAACTTCTTTAATTATATTTTTTGTATCAAATATTATTGGATTTGACATATTTTTTAAAATAAGTTCATAATCCATGTCTTTAAACTCGTTATGGTCACACAATACCAAAATCAAATCAGCATCTTTTGTTGCATCATCTAGGCTTACAAAATTAGGATTTTTAATGTGAGGGTCGTGAATAGCTATTTCATAGTTTGGACTTAATTTTGCAATTATTTCATATGCAGGACTTTCTCTGTCATCACCTGTATTTCCCTTGTATGAAACGCCCAAAACAGCAATTTTACCTTTTTGGATGATTTTTTCAACGTTTTCGCATACAAAATCAGGCATGGAATTATTTGTATCACGTGCTAATTTAATGATTTTAGCAGTTTCAGGAGCTTTTGCATAGATAAAGTACGGATCAATTGCAAGGCAATGTCCTCCAACACCAGGTCCTGGTGAATGTAAGTTTACTCTTGGATGTTTGTTTGCCATTTCAATAACATCTAATGCATTAACACCAATTTCTGCACAGATTTTTGCAAGTTCATTTGCAAGTGCAATGTTAACATCTCTGAAAGTATTTTCCATACATTTTGATAGCTCAGCAGTTTTAGCCTCAGTAAGCATCAGGTCTCCTTTAACAAACTGGCCATAAACTTCACTGGCCTTTTTTGCACACTCAGGTGTTACACCACCAATAATGCGGTCATTGTGAATTAGCTCTTCAATTATTCTTCCTGGAAGAACTCTTTCAGGACAATGTGCGAGATATAAATCCTCACCAATAGTAAAACCGGCTTTTTCAAATATTGGTTTTATTGTCTCATCAGTTGACATTGGAGCTATTGTTGATTCAACAATAACTGTATTTCCTTTTTCCAAATAAGGAACAATTGACTCACAAGCGCTGATTACATAGCTTAAATCACAACTGTAGTTTTCAACAATATATGGTGTTGGTACAGTTATTATAAAAGCATCTGCTTTTTGCGGAGTTAGGCTAGCTACATATACTTTATTTTCAACTGCATTTTTGATGATTTCAGCTATTCCAGGCTCTTCAATGTGAATGATTCCCTTATTTAAATTGTTAATCATTTCTTCTGAGACATCTACTCCAACTACCTCACAATGATTTCTTGAAAAGAGTGCTGCAGTTGGAAGCCCAATATAGCCCTGACCAATAATACATACTTTCATAATAATCTAACTCCGTCTTTTAAATATTAAGTATATTATATATTTAAACATATATTAAAGTTTTAAGTGATACTATGAAGATTTTAATTACTGGTTCTAATGGCATGTTGGGTCATGACCTGCAGGAAGTTTTATCTGATAGGCATGAATTAGTCCCAACAACTTCAAAAACATTGGATATTACAGATAAACAACACACAATTGACTTTATTTGTGAAGTTAAACCAGATATTATAATTAACGCAGCGGCATACACTGATGTTGACGGTTGTGAGGAAAACCAAGACCTTGCTTTCAGCGTTAATGGTGAAGGTGTTCGTAACTTAGCATTAGCATGTAGGGAAGTTGATTGTGCACTAGTTCATATAAGTACTGATTATGTATTTGATGGAACTGCAAGAGAACCTATTGATGAAGATGGTGAAATCGGTCCGATAAGTGTTTACGGTAAAAGTAAACTTAAAGGAGAAGAAGCTATTTTAGAAATCCTTGATAAATACTTTATTGTAAGAACAGCATGGCTATATGGAATTAATGGTAAAAATTTCCCAAAGACAATGCTTGAACTAGCACAAAACCACACGGAAATAACAGTGGTTTATGATGAGGTGGGAACACCGACATATACTCCCGATTTGGCCGGTGGGATTTCTCAGTTAATCGAAACTGATTACTATGGCATTTATCATTTAACCAATTCTGGAAGCTGTTCATGGTGCGAATTTGCAAAATACATATTTGAAGTTGCAGAAGTTGACGTTAAAATCATACCCGTTACTGCATCTGAATTTGCAAGACCTGCGCCAAGACCAAGTTATTCAGTATTAAATAATAAAAACTGGAATGAAAGAGGTTTTAAACCACTTAGAGATTATAAAGAGGCAATTAAAGAATATATTTGGTTGATAAAATGAATAAAAGATTAGTTTTAATTGCTGCATTAATCATTGCATTGTTTAGTATTTCAGCTGTAAGTGCAGGATTTTTTGATTTTTTAAATTTCGGCAGTGATGATACAGGTGATGTTAGTGTAGTGGAAGATGGCGAGTACTGCACAGTTGATGAGGTTGCAGCATACATTAAGGAATTTCACAAACTCCCAAGCAATTACATAACAAAAGATGAAGCCCGTGCGTTAGGCTGGCACGGCGGACCGCTTAAGGAATATGCTCCTGGAAAAAGCATTGGTGGAGATACATTTACTAATAGGCAACATGTGCTTCCTGATAGTGATTCAAAATACATAGAATGTGATATTAATGCAAATGGAACCAGCCGTGGAGCAGAAAGGATAGTCTATAACACCGGAGACTTTAAGGTTTACTACACAAGCGACCACTATAACACCTTTGAGGAGGTTTGAAATGCAGCTTGACGGAAAATTAATCAAAAAAGATGGCCATGATTATTTAATGGAAGCTTTAAACTTTCCAGATTATTATGGAAAAAATCTTGATGCTTTATATGATTGTTTATGTGAAATTGACACAGAAATTGAGATAATTAACTGTGAAAAGGTAGAAAAAGACATTATTGACACATTTAAGGATGCAGCTTCAGAAAATGAGTTTTTAAAATTAATTTTGTTTCCATGAATATATATTGTAATTTACAATAGGTAATGTTATATATTGTAATTTACAATACATATTGTTAAGTATTGTAATTTACAATAGATTAGTTTTGGAGGATTTTTAAAATGGAAATTCCTTGGGGTACTGATGGAGACTTAGATGAAACACAGTTTTATAATAGAATTGAAGATATTGAATTTGTTAGTAATTGGTTAAATAGTACTCAAAATGGTTCATCTCCAACAATATTGCTCACAGGAGTTAGAGGAGTTGGAAAGACTGCATTAATTAAAAAACTTAAAGATAGCTTCAAAAATGAATATTTAGTAATATCACTAGATTTATCAGCTACTGATTCATACCAATATGGAAAATTATCTCGAGAGGGGTTCATGAAAAAATTATATGATGAAACAATAAAATCATGTAATGATTTAGGGATAAAAATTAATTTAAAAAAAATAGAAAAAGAGTTTAAGACTCATGATATTAAATTAATTAAACGTTTTGTTGATTATGAAGGGTTGCCAATACCAATTTCTGGTTTTGAGGATAATTATAAAAAATTATCTGAATTTGTGATGGATTTGCCACAAATAATTTATGAAGATAATTCTGAAAACATTAAAGGGGTTTTCATTTTTATAGACGAATTTCAAAATATTAAGGATTTGGAAGATATGGATAGCTTTTTGTGGTATTTGAGAAGCAAAGTTCAGTCTCAAAAAAATGTTGCTTATCTTTTTTCAGGTAGTATGAGTATTAAGGACTCTTTAATTGAAGAAATTGCAGGAAGAAAAGGTGTATTTGGTGGAAGAATGTTGGAAGTCCATATTGAACCATTTTCATATGAAACTACAAAGCAATATTTAAATGACAAAGCAGAGTATCTTAAATTTACAGAAGATGGTTTAGAAAGGTTTTACAAATGTACTATGGGAATTCCATCCTATATTAATACATTTGCTAAATTATTATCTCAAAATACCCTATTGGATAAACAAGAAGTTATTAATCAATTTGAAAAATCTTTGAGATTTCTTGCAACTCATTTAATTACTCAATGGCAGAGGTTAACCTTACAAGAACAAAAAATTGTTGTTCAATTAATTAATAAGCCACTTAAAAGAATTGAAATTGCTGATAATTTAGGTGTAACCACAGGATCTCTGTCAAATCCATTAAATAAACTAATCAATGAAGTATTGATTGAGTTAAATGATGAAAAAAAATATCAAATTTCCGACCCAATATTATCTTCTTGGCTAAAAAGCGAATATAATAAAAAAGGAGTATATCCTTATAGAAGTTTTTAAGTCATTTTAAATATTAAAAAATCAATAGTTTAAATAGTGATTATTATGAAAGGTATTGTGCTTGCAGGCGGTTCCGGAACCCGTCTTTATCCTATTACTAAAGCAGTTTCAAAACAGTTGTTACCTTTGTATGATAAGCCTATGATTTATTATCCGATTTCTGTTTTGATGCTTGCTGGAATTAAAGAAATATTAATTATATCAACTCCTAGAGACTTACCGATGTATAAGGATTTACTTGGTGGCGGATCAAGTCTTGGAATCAAATTTGAATATGCAGTTCAGGAAAAACCAAATGGTCTTGCAGAAGCATTTATCGTAGGAGAAGACTTTATTGGTGATGACAATGTTGCATTAATACTAGGAGACAACATTTTCCACGGACACAGATTTACTGAAATCCTTGAAAGAGCGACAAGCCTAAAAGAAGGTGCTGTTATATTCGGTTACTACACAAAAAACCCGGAAGCCTTTGGTGTTGTTGAATTTGACAAGGAATGGAACGTATTGTCTGTTGAAGAAAAGCCTGAAAACCCAAAATCAAACTATATCGTTCCGGGTCTTTATTTCTATGATAATGATGTTATTGAAATAGCTAAAAATGTAGAACCTTCTGAAAGGGGAGAAGTAGAAATAACATCCGTAAACGAAGAATATCTGAAACGTGGAAAGCTCAAAGTGGAACTTTTGGGAAGAGGTATGGCTTGGCTTGATACAGGAACTCATGAAGGACTGCTTGAGGCATCAAACTTCATTGAAACTGTTCAGAAAAGACAAGGACTTTACATTGCATGTCTTGAAGAAATTGCATACTTGAAAGGCTATATTAGTGATGAAGAGTTATTAAAGACAGCTGAAGAGCTTAAAAAAACCGATTATGGACAATACTTATTTAATTTAGTTGAGTGATTATAATGGGGAAATTTAATTTTATCGATACTGGAATTGAAGGCATGTTTGTTGTCGAGCCTACTGTTTTTGAAGACAACAGAGGATATTTCATGGAAACCTATCAGGAAAATGAATTTAAAGAGGCCGGCTATGATTTGACTTTCGTTCAGGATAACCAGTCAAAATCAACAAAAGGAGTATTGAGAGGCTTACATTTACAGGTTAACTATCCGCAGGGTAAATTGGTTCGTGTTATTAAAGGAAAAGTATTTGACGTCGGTGTGGATTTAAGGGCTGAATCTCCAACATATGGAAAATGGTATGGTGAAATACTGTCTGATGAAAATAAAAAACAATTATATATTCCTCCAAAATTTGCTCATGGATTTTTAGTATTGTCAGATGAGGCTGAATTTGTTTATAAATGTACAGAATTTTACCACGGCGAAGATGAAAGTGGAATTAAATGGGATGATGAGGATATTGGAATTGACTGGCCATTGGAAGGTATTGACGAGATAGTATTGTCTGATAAGGACAAGCAGTGGTCAAGCTTAAAAGAGTCCCAAATTAAATATGAGTGATTAGATGACAAAGATTTTAGTTACAGGTGGAGCAGGATTTATCGGAAGCAATTTCGTAAGGTATATGGTGAATAAATATTCAGAATACGAAATTATCAACTTGGATGCTTTAACTTACTGCGGAAACCTTGAAAATTTAAAGGATATCGAAAATAAGGATAATTATTCATTTGTTAAAGGTGACATTAGAGATAAAAGCGTTGTTGATGATTTAGTCAAACAATGTGACTATGTAATTAACTTTGCAGCTGAAAGTCATGTTGACAGAAGCATAACAGATCCTGAAATATTCATCAAATCAAATGTATTGGGAACACAGGTTCT
>CAZOYH010000003.1:0-40374 GCA_964583995.1 uncultured Methanobrevibacter sp. | reverse complement strand
GTAGGAGGTCAGGGAATTATTAAAACTTCTACAATCATTGGTGAAGCTGCAATGAATCAGGATTTGGATGTTGTTATGAGTGAAATTCACGGAATGTCTCAAAGAGGAGGTTCTGTTTCAACAGAATTGAAAATTGGAGGTTATACCTCATCAATCATACCAAAACAAGGTGCAGACATGTTACTTTCTTTTGAACCTGTTGAAACAATAAGAGGGCTTGACAAAGTAAACAGTGAAACTAAAATTGTTTATAATACTCATCCAATAATACCTTCTTCAACAGATAAGGCATATCCTAGTGTGGATAGCATTACAAAAACCTTAAAAGAAAATTTCAAACATGTTCTTCCTATTGATGGAACCAAATTAGCTATGGATGCCGGAAGTGTTTTATCTCTAAATATGGTTCTTTTAGGTGCAGTAACAGCTGATGATAATTTTCCGCTTTCTAAAGAATCAGTCATTGATGCAATGAAAAATAACTTAAAACCTAAATTCCATGATATGAATTTAAAAGCCATTGAAAGTGGATATAATTCAATCAAAAGTTAAAAACTTAAATACTATTTAAAATAAAAATTTAACTAGAAAAGAAGTTGTGGTTATTATGGCTTACAAAATTGACAATGCTATTATAAAAAAAGATAGGGATGGAAGGATTTCTTTAATAGATCCAGAAAATGTTTTCGGTGATGTGGATGCATTTATTGCAGTAAAAAGTGAAGACTTAATCACTATTCAGCTTTTAATCAACGGTATTTTATCAAATGATTTTAAAAACTGGAAAGAACTTGGATCCATTCCTGATAATGAACCACTAAAAAGCCTATTTGTACGTTTAGGTTATTCAAGAGAAGATATAGCTACAATGTTAAAAGAATTCTAGCTATTTTTCTTTACTTTTTTTAAATTTTAATTAGAATAAGGGTAGAAAAGAAGTTAATCTTTTCTATAAATCTTTAATGTCTTTTTCATCCAATAGTTTGATGTTACTATTTTCAAGTGCTTCAATAGCTTTTTCCATGTTTTCTAATCTCATAACTACAATAGCTTCATCGGATTTGCTACTTACAAATGCATATAAGTATTCTAAATTAATACCTTTTTCATCAAAGACAGCTAAGGTAGAGTTTAATCCGTTAGGTTTATCTGGAACAGCTAAAATAATAACGTCATTTTCTTTTACAATAAAACCATCTTTTTCAAGTGCTTCTATCGCTTTTTCATTATCAGATACAATTAATCTTAGAATTCCGTATTTTGTAGTGTCAGCTATTGAAAGTGCGCGAATGTTGATGTTTTCTTTAGCTAATGTATCAATAGCTTTTTTAATTCTTCCTTCTTTGTTTTCTACGAAAATTGAAATTTGTTTTACTGCCATTTTATCACCTAGTCAAAATTCCTTTCATCAATTACACGAACAGCTTTACCTTCACTTCTTGGAAGTGTTTCAGGTTCAACAATGGTAACATCTACTCTTAAACCTGTTTCAGATCTAATGGATGCTTGGATTTGTTTTTCAACTTTTTCCATTTCTTTCATTTCATCAGAGAATAGCTCTTTTGATGCTTCTACTTTAACTTCCACTTCATCTAAAATATCAGGTCTTGTTACATGAATCATATAGTTAGGACTGATTCCTTGTATTTTAAGCAATGCTTTTTCAATTTGTGATGGGAAGACCATAACTCCTTTGATTTTTAACATGTCGTCACTTCTTCCGGTGATTCTTGTCATTCTTACAGTTGTTCTTCCACATTCGCATTTTTCGCCAATGAGGGATGTTAAATCTTTTGTTCTGAATCTTAAAATAGGCATTCCTGTTTTGGTAAGTGAAGTTAGGACGAGCTCTCCTTTTTCACCGTAATCGAGAGTTTCACCAGTTTTGGAATTGATTATTTCGGGGTAGAACTGGTCATCTTGAATGTGCATTCCGTTTTGCTCGCTGCATTCTTGGGCAACACCCGGACCCATTACTTCGGTTAGTCCGTAGATGTTATATGTTTTAATTCCAAGGGATGCTTCAATTCTTTTTCTCATTTCATCAGTCCACATTTCAGCTCCATGAATTCCTGCTTTTAGGTTAATGTCTTCAAGAGGGATTCCTGCTTTTTCTCTGGATTCTCCCAAATACATTGCATAAGATGGAGTACATGTCAGAATGTCACTTTGGAAATCAACCATTGTATCTAGTTGTCTTTGGGTATTACCTGCAGATATTGGTATTGTAATTGCACCCATTTTGTTTCCTCCATGGTGAATACCAAAACCACCAGTAAATAATCCGTATCCATATGCGTTTTGAATAATATAGTCTTTTTCAGCACCAGCCATTTTAAGTCCACGTGCAATACATTCTCCCCAAATATCTAAGTCATTTTGAGTATATGCTGTAACTGTTGGTTTTCCGGTTGTTCCGGATGATGCGTGAACTTCAACGATTTCTTCACGAGGAACTGCAAGTAAACCTAAAGGATATGCTTCCCTTAAATCACTTTTTGTTGTAAATGGGATTTTTTCAATATCTTTTAAAGTTTTGATATCTTCTGGTTTTACACCAGCTTCATCTAATCTTTTTTTATAAAACTCTACATTTTCATATGCAATTTTAACAGTTTCCTGTAATCTCTTAAGTTGCAATTCTTCTTTTTCTTCTTTATTCATACATTCGGCTTTTTCATTCCAAAACATGATATCCCTTATTTCATATATTTTTTTTATATGTTTAAATATAGGGTTTATTCGATATAAAACTTTAGACATTTGTTTAATTTTCATGTACGTTTTTGTACAATGTTTTAATGTGAAAAAGTAAATATTGTTTTATGCTCGTTAAATTATATATAAACATCAATATTTACTTAATTATTTTAAAAAACTATTTATAATTCTTTAATACTAAATTTAATTGGTGATAATCTTGAATTTAAAAATTAAAGAAATTGAAAAAGAAATTGATGAAAAAAATTTCGAAAAGGCATTGGGCATCATAAATGAAATTAAAAAGGATGATGAGGAATATGAACTTTCATTATTGTTTAAAGTTTCATGTTTGATTAATCTGAAACGTTATGATGAATGTCTGCCTATAATTGACCTATTGCTTAAAGAAAATCCTGATGAGGAGCTACTGTTGGCGGATAAGGTGATGTGTCACTATTTTTCAGGAGATAAGAAACAGGCATTGAAATCCTTAAGAAAACTTGAAAGTATTGTTAATAGAAACGATGCATATAGTTTGTATGTTGTTTCTCAATTGGCAAATCTTGTCAACGAATCAGATAAGGCTATAGAATACGCTGATCTTGCTTTGGAAATTGATGAAAATTTTGAAAGGGCAATTATTGAAAAGGCACAAGCCATGTCTCATATTAGAGATTATGAGGGAATGAATGAATGTGCTGATAAGCTAATTGGTTTGTATGATGATAATGAACTGTTGAAATTAACATTCCCGTTCATATTAAAATTGTTTTCAGGTAAATTTAAGGAATGTCTTGACCTTGTAAACAAAATTAATCATTCAGATGATAAAATTTATGATATGATGAAATATGCAATCTATAATCAGATGTGTGAGAGCTTGGATGTGGAAATTTACGTGACAGCTCATGTCGAATCAGACATCGATGATGGGTTGGAGATGTTATTTGCCTATTACTATGATGGCATTGAGGCAGGTATTGTTGGGGATGTCTCTTATGTTATAGTCAAAAAACACTAATTGTACAAAAGTGTTCATTGATGTATAATAGTAAGCTTTATATAATTTTCTAATCAAATAACTTATTGTATATTAAATTTTTTTTTAATATTTTAGAGGTAATTAATTATGGACGTCATGATTTTAGCAATTGTATTTATAGTCTACATATTTGCGCTCGTTTTTGTAGGTTATTATGCATATAAAAAAACTAATTCCTCTGAAGACTTCATGATTGCTGGTAAAGATACACATCCATTTATCATGGCAATGAGTTATGGAGCTACTTTTATTTCGACAGCAGCTATTGTTGGTTTTGGAGGTGTTGCTGGTGAATACGGTATGAGTGTTTTATGGTTAGCATTCTTAAACATTATTATTGGAATATTCATCGCATTTGTATTTTTAGGAAAAAGAACTCGTCGTATGGGTCACGCATTAGGCTCATTGACATTCCCTGAGTTTTTAGGAAAACGTTTTGACAGTAAATTTATCCAATATGCTTCAGGATTAATTATTTTCTGTGCAATGCCAATATATGCTGCAGTAGTATTGATTGGTGCTGCAAGATTCTTGGAATCTTCATTACTGATTGATTTCAGTATTGCACTTTTAATTTTATCAATTATTATTACATTTTATGTATTGTTCGGAGGAATACGTGGTGTAATGTATACTGATGCATTGCAAGGAACCATCATGGTTATTGCAATGGTGTTCTTGCTTGTATTTATATATTGGATACTCGGCGGTGTCGACACTGCGAATACTGCACTTTCAGGAATGGTTAACTTATATCCTGCAGATGCAATTGCAACTGGTGGTACGGGATGGACGTCATTCCCAGAGTTCGGAACACCATTCTGGTGGTCACTTGTATCCTCTACACTTATCGGTGTAGGTATTGGGGTACTAGCTCAACCTTCTTTGATTGTAAGATTCATGACAGTTAAATCAGATAAAGAATTAAACCGGTCTGTTTTAATTGGAGGTATATTCATTGCAATCATGCCAACTACTGCATATATCGTAGGATCACTTTCAAATGTATATTTCTATGATAAACTGGGTCAAATTGCAGTGGATGTTGTTGGAGGAAACATCGATAAGATTATCCCAACATTCATTACAATGGCACTTCCTGAATGGTTTGTATACATATTCCTGCTATCTTTGATTGCAGCGGCAATGTCTACAATATCTTCACAACTGCACACCCAAGGTACAGCATTCGGTGTTGATATCTACTCAACCATAAGGGACAAGACAAAAAGAAAATTGGATGATGTTTCAATTTCAAGAGTTGGTATTTTAATAGCTATTATTTTAGCTTTAATAATGGCATTTTCACTTCCGGGAAGTGTAGTTGCACTTGGAACAAGTTTGTTCTTTGAAATATGTGCTGCAGCATTCTTGCCTGTATTTTTAGGAGCACTTTACTGGAAAGGAATTACAAGACCTGGGGCTATTGCAGGTATCGTTTCTGGAACATTTGTAAGTCTGTTCTGGTTAATGTTCATGTTTAAAAAGACTGCTGTTGGTCTTGGAATTTGTAAATTTGTATTTGGTGTAGAAACATTAATATCAACTGCACCATGGCCATTTATTGATGTAATGTTAATAGCAGTGCCAATTTCAGCAATATTTACAATTGTTGTAAGTTTACTTACCAAACCTCCTGCTCAAGAGGTTATTGATAAAGCATTTTCAAATATTGATACTGGGAGTGATGCATAATGGCAATTTTAGGTATTGAAGACCCTTGGATTTGGGGTTGTTATTTAGGAATTATCTTATCAACACTTTTATGTATTGGTTATGGTATTGTAAACTGGAATAAAGGAGATTAAATCCTTTATTTTCATTTTCTTTTTTTGTAATTTAATATTGTTTAAACAATACATTTACATATTTTTACTAACAGATTATTATTAATAGTCATGATTAGATTTTTTGAGTTTCTAATCGCATTTTTTAGCATCATTTAACTGAATGAGAGGCATCAAATGAGTGGAAGAGATATTAACAATATTGTTGAGATTGTAAAAAAAGATTTTAAAGCAGCATTTTCAAATCCTATCGTTATGATTGTTCTAGTTGGAATTATAGTGTTACCTTCACTTTATGCACTTATTAATATTGATGCATGCTGGGATCCTTATGAGGAAACTGGTGATATACAATTTGCAATTGCAAATTTAGATGAGGGTGCAACTTACAATGATATGGATATAAATATTGGAAATGAGCTAGTAAAAGAGTTAAAAAAGAATGATGATTTTGACTGGACTTTTGTATCGGAAGACGAATTGAGAGATGGGGTTTATTATGGTAAATATTATGCGGGCATTGTAATACCTAAAAATCTAAGTGAAGAGGTAATTTCAATAACTGGTGATGATCCAAAACAGGCTGAACTTGAATATGTCGTTAACATCAAATCAAACCCTGTTGCATCCAAACTAACTGATTCTGCTGCTAATGCAGTTTATACAACACTTAATGCAAAAATTGTTCAGATTATAAACCTTGCAGCTTATGGAAAACTTGGAGAACTGCAAAGTGGCCTTGCTTCAGGTGCTAGTCAGTTATCAAGTGGAGGAAGTCAGCTTGCAGCAGGTTCACAAAAGATTTCATCTGGTGCCAGTGATGTATCCGATGGTGTCAGTCAGGTTCAGGATGGTGCAAGTCAGGTTCAAAGTGGTGCAAGTCAGGTTCAAAGTGGTGCTAATTCTGTTAAACAGGGTTCAACTTCTGTAAAAAATGGTGCCAGTCAAGTCGAAAAAGGTTCTGAAGAGATTCAAGCTGCAGTTGATCCATCAGTATTGCCAGAACCTATCAAAACTTATGTTCAAAGTAATATTAAACTTGCAAATGCAAGTGGAGAAGTAGCTAAAGGGTCCAGCAGTTTGGCGGATGGTTCAGTTAAACTTGCTAATAGTTCATCAAAGTTAGCAAGTGGATCCAGCGATGTTGCTAGTGGTTCAGTTCAACTTGCGGAAGGTTCACTATCTCTTGCAGCAGGTTCACAATTACTTTCAAATTCTGCAACTCAGGCTTTGTTTTCAGCATCAAGTGCTTTAAGTTCATCAGCAAATTCTCTTAGCGCTATAACAGGTATTAATGAAACAATATTGGGAGATTATTTCTTAGCTCCTGTAAAATTAGAAAAGCATGAATTGTTCCCAGTACCAAATTATGGATCTAATGTAGCTCCATTTTATTTGGTATTATCCATGTGGGTTGGTGCTCTTATTACATGTACAATGCTAAAACCTGGAAACAGTGAAGGAACAAAATACTCATCATTTGAAATGTATTTTGGTAAATTAATTCTATTTGTATTTATGAGCATCCTTCAAGTTGCCATTACAATTGCAGGTTCATTTATTCTTGGTATATATATTGCAAATCCAATATTATTTATTCTATCGGCAGTGTTAGTATCGGTAGTGTTTATGGTATTGATGTATTCATTGGTTTCCGCATTGGGAAATGTAGGAAAAGCAGTTTCAATTGTTCTTTTAGTGCTCCAGATATCTGGAACTGGAGGAATTTATCCTGTTGAAATCATGAGGCAGTTTTTCCAAGTAATAAATCCGTATTTGCCAATGACATATGCAATTACGTTAATACGTGAAGCACAGTTGGGTTTGGTTTGGATTAGATTCATTCCTGCTTTAGTTGTTCTTGTTGCGATAGGAATCATTACAGTTATTGTAATGCTTATCGTTAAAGAAAAAGCAGATAAAAGAGCACACTACTTTGAAAAACGTTTAGAAGATAGTGGATTATTTTAGAAGTTGCTTTTCAACTTCTATTCTATTTTTTTTAAAATCAGTTATTATTAGATTAAAAAATAAAAAAATAATGATTATGGGAAAAGATTTAATCCCATAGCTTCAATCATGGATTGAACACCTAAAATGATAATAGCTACACCACCGAAAATTTCGATGTAGTCAGCATATTTGATAGCTACTTTTGTTCCATAAGTTCCAAGTAATAACCAGATTATTACTGCAACTAAACTTAATCCTCCTAATATAATAGGGTCTACATGTGCGACTGCACCTTGGGATGCTAAAATTAAGTTTTCAATGTTTCCAAAAATAAGTAATCCAGTAAAAGGAGCATAAGCTTTTAAATCCACCATCTTATTCGCCCCTTTTAGTAGCTTTAATATGTTTTATAGCTTCATAGACAGCTTGAACACCCAATATGAATATTGCAAGTCCACCAATAAATGTGATGTAATTTGCATATTGTATTGCAATTTCTGTAGCTACAGTTCCAATAAATAACCAGATAATTACTACAATAATACTCAAACCGCCTAAAATTTTAGGGTTTACACCTTGAACAACACCTTGTGATGCTAAAATAAGGTTTTCAATGTTCCCAAATATAATTAATCCCATGAAAGGTAAATATTGTTCTAACACTTTATCACCATTAATATTTTTTGAAGGATTAAATATAAAATATTAATTATTTCAAATCATGAAACCGATTTCGAAATATTTTTTAACAAATTTTTTATAATCACTTTTTTAAAATTATTCCTATGAATACTCTATTTGATAATTTCACAAAATTTGAAAAAAACGACCCTGAATTTCATGAAATCTTTAGAAATTTCGCCTTTGGAGAAGTATTTGAATACTCAACATTATCTCAAAAAGATGCAACTTTAGCAATACTTGCTTCTTTAATTGCCACACAATCGCCTAAAGCATTTAAAAAAGTATTGTTTAAAGCAATCAATAATCAGATAACTCCTATTGAAGTTAAAGAATTGGTATATCAGTCAGTTCCGTATGTGGGCTTTGGAAAAGCACATAACTTTTTTGGTGTTGTAACAAAAGTCTTTGATAAAAAAGGAATTGAGTATCCTTTGGATCCACAATCAAACACTAATCCTGAAAACAGACACCAAAAAGGGAGGGAACTTCAGGAGAGATATTTTGGTGCTGAAAACATTGAAATGATGAGAAACAATACTCCTGAAGGTCAAAAACATTTTAATACTTTCTTGGAAGGCTTTTGTTTTGGGGACTTCTACACTCGTGATGGTTTGGATGACCAGCAAAGGGAGTTAATAACATTTGTATTTATAGCATCTTTGGGAGGATGTGAAAATCAGCTAAGAGGTCATACTCAAGGAAATTTGGCAGTAGGAAATGATAAAGAGAAAATAATATCTGCAATAACTGTAATCATGCCATACATAGGATTTCCAAGAACTTTAAATGCTCTAGCAATAGTAAATGAAATCTGTGAATAGCGATATGGAAATATATTTAAGTTAGTTAATATCAATATGGGTAATTAAAGGTGATAGTATGATATACAAATGCACTATTTGTGGCCATATCCACAATGAAGAAGCAACAGGAATATTATTGACAGAATTAGATGCCTGTCCCATCTGTAAACAGGATATTTCAAAGTTCGTGGAGGTTGAAAATTCCAAATCAAGTGAAACTAGTGAAATTGAAAACTCTGATTTGGCATATGATAAAAATTATGCAAAAAGCGATAAGGATATTAGGCAAATGGATGCAATCCATCAGATGGCGATTTCAGGAAAATCAATAGTTTCTGCAATGTATACAGAACTTCCTATGCCTAACTGGGATGATATTTTGATTTTAGGATGTCAGTTAAATCCTCAGCCTTTGGAATCTGATGTTAATGTAAACACTCAAACAATTATTGGGAAAAATGCCAAAAAGCCATTAACTATTGAAAGTCCAATTTATATTACTCACATGTCTTTTGGAGCCCTATCAAGGGAGACTAAAATCGCTCTTGCCAAAGGCAGTGCAGCTGTTAAAACTGCACAGTGCAGTGGCGAAGGAGGAATATTGGTTGAAGAGATGGAAAACGCATATAAATACATATTTGAATATGTTCCAAATAAATACTCTGTAAATGAAGAGAATCTCAAAAATGCCGATGCAATTGAAATAAAAATTGGTCAATCAACTAAACCTGGATTGGGAGGTCAACTTCAAGGAGAAAAAGTAACTTCTGAAATTGCGGAAGTTAGAGGAAAACCCTTGGGGCAAGACATTCACTCACCAGCAAAAATTCCAGGAATTGAAACTAAAGAAGACTTAAAAGAGTTAGTGGATGATTTAAGAGCCAGTTCTGGTGGAAGACCAATCGGTTTAAAGTTTGCCGCCGGAAGAATTGAAGATGATTTGGATTATGTGTTGTATGCAGAACCAGATTTCATCACTATTGATGGAAGAGGAGGATCAACAGGTGCAAGTCCAAAGTTGATTAGGGATTCCACATCTGTTCCAACAATCTATGCTCTTTCAAGGGCTCGCAGGTGCCTGGATGAGCATGACAGCGACATTGACTTAACAATAACAGGTGGTTTAAGAGTGTCTTCTGACTTTGCAAAAGCTTTGGCAATGGGTGCTAATGCGATTGCGATTGGTACTGGTGCAATGATTGCAGCAGCCTGTCAGCAATATAAGATTTGCGATACAGGAGATTGTCCTGTCGGTGTTGCAACTCAAGATGAGGAATTAAGAAAAAGACTAAAAATTGAAACTGCCGCTAAAAGAGTTGAAAATTACTTGAAAGTTTCAAATGACGAACTGAAAACTTTTGCAAGAATCACTGGTCATGATGATGTACATGATTTAAACATTCGTGATTTATGCACTCTTAATTCTGAGATTTCTGATTATACTGATATTAAACATGTTTAAAATATTAATGTTTTTCATTAATATCTACTTTTTTTAATACTTTTTTAATATAATACTGTTTATTTTTATCCTATGTCAAAATTTGAATATATAATTCAATATGAATTATTTTTTTTAGGATTATCGTTCAATCGTTATGAAAATATTTATATGTCATATGTTATCATATTTATAATTACTAATCATGATAATTGAATAATAATTTAGAATTGGGAATTTATGGTGTAAAAACATTTATGGGCTAGGATAATTTTTATTCAGTTTTCAATGTTTTTGTTTGCTGTATATTTTTTATTCACAGTAAAAGATTCAAATATTTTCTAATTTTTTGATTATTGATTTAATTTCTGATGGTAATATTAAAAGGAGGATACCTATGAAATCTAGTAGAAAAATACTAATTGTGGCTGTTATAGCTTTAATAGCAGTTGTTTGTGCAAGTTCTGCAGTTAGTGCTGGTTTCTTCGACTTCTTAGGTGGTAACAGTAGTGACACCAGTTTAGATGGAAAAGAAGTTAATTTAGCCGCTGCAGCAAGTTTAAAAAATGTTTATGATGAAAAATTAATCCCTATGTTTGAAGAAAAATACCCAGGTGCAACAGTTACACCTACTTACGCTTCAAGTGGGGACTTACAAACTCAAATTGAAAACGGTTTAGAAACAGATGTATTTATGTCTGCGGCTAACAAACAAATGAATGCTTTAGCAGAAGAAGGTTTAATTGACAATGATACCAACCTTCAATTCTTAGAAAACAAAGTTGTTTTAATCGTACCTGCTGATTCAGATGCTAAAATTTCATCATTCGATGATTTAAAAGATCTTGATGGTACTATTGCTATCGGTGACCCTGAATCCGTACCTGCTGGACAATATGCTGAAGAAGTATTAACCAACTTAGGTATTTGGGACGCTGTTCAATCCAAATTATCTTTAGGTACTGATGTAACTTCTGTATTAAACCAAGTAGCTCAAGGATCTGCTGAATGTGGTATTGTATACTCTACTGATGCTATTTCAACTGAAGATGTAAAAGTTGTTTGTGAAGCTCCTGAAGATTCTTTAGACACTCCAGTTATTTATCCTGTAGCTATGATTAAAGATGCTAAAGATGCTGATGCAGCACAAGCATTCCTTGACTTCTTACAAACACAAGAAGCTAAAGATGTATTCGTTGAATACGGATTTACTATCCACGAATAGATTTAAACTTTATTATTCACATGATTTATTCATGTGAATAATCAATATTTTTAAAAGGAGACGTAGGCATGAGAGTAGATTGGTCCCCAATTTTCATTTCAATGAAAACCGCAAGCATATCAATTTTTATAACTTTTTTTGTTGGACTGATTGTTGCTTGGGGTATTGTTAAACTTAAAAATGATTCAATAAAAATTGTACTTGATGGTATTTTTACACTGCCAATTGTATTGCCTCCTACTGTAGTAGGGTTCTTTTTATTGTATATTTTTGGAGTTAGAGGACCTATCGGTAGATTCTTTATAGACTTTTTCACTGTGAAAATCGCGTTTTCATGGTATGCAACAGTTATTGCTGCAGTGGTCATGTCTTTTCCTTTAATGTATCGTTCTGCTAGAGGAGCATTTGAACAGGTTGATTCTAACTTATTGGATGCTGGTCGTACATTAGGTATGTCAGAATGGAAAATTTTCTGGAAAGTTTTATTTGCAAATGCATTGCCGGGAATTATCAGTGGTGGAATTCTTGCTTTCGCTCGTGGTTTAGGAGAATTCGGTGCTACAGCTATGCTCGCAGGTAATATTGCCGGTCAAACAAGAACTCTCCCTATGGCTGTTTATTCAGAAGTAGCGGCAGGTAACATGGGAGATGCTTTTAATTATGTTATAGTCATTGTTATCATATCGTTTATAGCTATTTTCATCATGGACTTTATTTCCATACGGAAGGAAAAACAATGGAAGAATTAGGTTAGAGGGATTTTATGAGTGATAAATTGCTGAAAGTAGATATCCAAAAGGAACTTAAAGAATTTGATTTGGATGTTAGTTTTGAATTGAAAAATGGGCGTTTGGGTATTCTAGGTCCTTCCGGTTGTGGTAAAAGTATGACATTGAAATCCATTGCGGGTATTGTAAATCCAGATGAAGGTGTTGTAAGTTTAAACACTGGTGAAGAAACTACTTACTTTGATTCTGAAAAAAAGATTAATCTAAAGCCTCAGGACAGAAATGTAGGTTACTTATTTCAAAATTATGCTCTATTTCCTAACATGACTGTTGAGGAAAACATTGCCATTGGTTTATCCAAAGATGAAGGTGGAAATACAGTATCTGAAATGATAAAACGTTTTCATTTAGATGGTTTGGAAAAAAGATATCCTCGGCAGTTGTCTGGTGGTCAGCAGCAAAGGGTGGCTTTGGCCCGTATAATGGCTTATAGTCCTGATGTTATTTTATTGGATGAGCCGTTCAGTGCTATGGATACTTTCTTAAAAGAGCAATTGCGTATTGAACTATCTAATTCACTTAAAGATTTTGAAGGATTTTCTATTATGGTTACTCACGACCGTGATGAAGCATTTCAGTTTTGTGATGAACTTATTGTATTGGATCAGGGTAAAATCATAGCAAAAGGAGATACCTACGAAATATTTGAAAATCCAAAAAAAGTTCAGGTTGCAAGGCTCACTGGGTGTAAAAATATTTCTGAAGTTGAAATTATTGATGATTATCATCTAAAATCTTCAGAATGGGGAGTTACATTGGAGACATCTAAAGAAATCTCATCAAATATTACTCATGCTGGGATAAGAGCACATGATTTTGCTCCGGCTAGTGCAGATGATGTTAATGTATTTGATACATCAAATTCAACACTTCTGGAGATGCCTTTTGAATGGCAAGTTACTTTAAAAAATGGTATTTGGTGGAAATCAGATAAACAGATAGATGAACATGAATTTGTAGTTCCTAAATATATTAAAATCAATCCTAAAGATATAATATTATTGGAAGAGTAGTTCTAGTATTAATACTCAAATTTATAGGTTTTTTCAACACCATATTCATTTCTTATTTCTGCTGTCGCATTATCTAGGTAAAAAACACCCAATTCTAAATTATTATCGTCAAAAATTTTTTTAACTTCTTCTATGCCTTCAAATGCTTTTTCAACAACATAATCATTTTTAACTACTTTTGCAATTCCATAGTATCTTAAAAATTTGTCTCCATCGTATGCAACGATTTCAACTTTTGGATTTGCCAGAATCTGTTTGAAAACATCTTTGAAGGTTCCTGCAGTGAAATATATTTTGTCGTCTTGCAATATGTGTATTCCAAAAGGTCTGCATTTTGGCTGGTCTCCATCAGCAGTTGCAAGATAGAACACTTCAACTGTCTCTAAAAAATCGTCAACTATTTTTATATTTGACATGTTATATTATATGTCTTTTTAAGTATTAAAATTTATAACAACCTTTCTCATGATTATCAATTATTCCAATTGATTCTAGATAGGAATAGATTATTGTTGGGCCAACAAATTTCATTCCACGCTTTTTCAAATCCTTTGAAATTTCTTTTGATAAATCGGATTCTGTTAAATATTCGGCTTTAATGGTTTTACCTTCTGTAAAACTCCAAATATAATTATCAAAACTTCCAAACTCTTTTTGAATCTCGATAAAAATATTTGCATTATTGACTGCAGAGGTGATTTTACCTTTATGGCGTATAATGCCTTCATTTTCTAAAAGTTCATTCACTTTATTTTCATCATAATTGGCTACTTTCAAGACATCAAAGCCATCAAATGCATTTTTAAAGTTTTCTCGTTTTTTTAAAATAGTTATCCATGAAAGACCTGCCTGAAATGATTCTAAAACAAGCATTTCAAATAATTCTTTATCATCATGTGTTGGAACCCCCCATTCGTCATCATGGTATTTTACATAGATTTCCTCCTGTGTTACCCAACTGCATCTTTTTGTCATGGAAATACTTATTATAATCTTAATTTAAATATATTTTCATGAAAATAAGTCCCAAACGAATTTTATATTTGGATGAAGTAAGGTCTTTGGCCATTATACTTGTTGTATTAGGCCATATTGTCAGATACTATTCTAAAGATTTTACAAGTTGGTTAATCTGTTCTGGTATTTTTAGTTTGACCCGTATTGGTGTTCCTTTATTTTTTACAGTAAGTGGAGCATTGCTTTTAACTAGAAAACATGTTATTATGGAGTTTTTGGAAAAAAGATTTAAACGGGTTGTTTTGCCGTTTGCATTTTGGATTATAGTTTATCTGATTTTAGGAGTTGTAATTTGGCATTATTCATTCACGCCAGAGTATTGTTTTGGCATAGTTTTTGGATCCAATGATATTGCATCTATATTCTGGTTTATTTGGTCTTTAATTGGGATATATCTGTTAATTCCTATGATTAGTAGTTTTGTAAGGGAATATGGTAATTTTACTTATAAATATCTTATTATAATCACTTTTGTATTGTCTGTATTGTTTTCAATAGGATTTTTCCAAATTCAACAAGCGAAATTTGAATTCAGGGTTATTTATAACTTCTTTTCAGTTCTCGGGTACTTTATTTTAGGATCATGCATCCATAATGTTGAATTTCCAATGTCTAAAAGAAGTTCATTTCTCATAGGAGTTATTTTATTTGTCATTGGTGTTACTGCTCATTTCATTTTGATATATTATGCTGGATTGGGCGGATTCGAGCTTAAACCAGTTGATTACTTTAATCTTTTCGTTATAATGGAAACTATCGGTTTATTCATAGCATTCAAATATGCAGACGTTAAAATGATTTCTTCTAAACTCAAACCACTCAAAGAACAGAAATTGGGTGAAGCTGTCCTTTTGTTTAGTAGTTGCAGTTTTGGAATATACTTCTCACATTATATTTTAACTTTGTATCTTTTTAAATTCGGATTTATGCATACATGGCCGTTACATGGGTTAAAATTATTCCCAGTTTCATGCGTCATTATCATTGGCATTTCGTGGATGTTAATCTGGGTAATGAGTAAGATTCCTATTTTGAAAGTGGGAAGTGGAGTAAAATAGATTTTTATTAGTTAAATTGGTGAAAAATATGGATAAAGCTTTAAAATCAAAAATCATAATGTTTTCATCGATGATTATATTTATGATGCTTTACATGGTCATTTTTGGAAATAAAAATGCTGTTTTGGGCACAACGATGGTGATGGCTGCATTTATGAATTTGGGAAATGATTTGTCATTTAAACCGAAAACATCATTCATCAAAATTTTGGCATTATTGCTGATTTTGGGAATAGCTGCTTATCTAAATAATCCTCTAACAATATTTGGATGTATTTTAACATTTGTTGTTGTTTTTGGAACAACATTCACTTCTTATCATCTGTTTGGCACTAGCGTTTACTTGCCGTTTTTAATGTGTTACTTTATGATGGTGGGTATTCCAGTAACTTTGGAAAATCTTCCTATGAGACTTTTATCATTAGCGTTTGGTGCTGTTTTCATTGTGGGATTGAATATATTGGTTAATAAGAAAAAAGAATACAAACTATCTAAGGCAACAATAGATAATTTGATTGGTGAAATAAACAATGCAATCGATTTAAAATTGGATGGAAAGGAAGTGTCTGAAGATAGTTTTAAAACAGCAAACGGGTTTTATTTAACAATTTTTAGCAAGTTTGAGTATAAATATTTCCCAACAAAAATACAACAGTCAGTATTAAATATAATTAAGTCATTTCAATACATTGGAAAGGTTTTATGTGATTTTAATTTGTCCAAAAACGAATTGGAATATATTCGGGAGGTTTTATCTAATGTTGGAGATGGAGATTCAGAAAAAATCTTTAAAAGAATTGATGTTGATACAAAAGAAATGCATCTGGTCTTGCTTAATTTGGAAATTATAGCAAATGAGATTAAAAATAAGGATTTGACAAAAGATACAATCTTGCCTGATCGAAAAACAATTTTACAATCAATTAAGCCAATTATTAAAAAGCAATTCAGTTTCAAATCTGTTAAATTCACTTTTGCTTTTAAAATGGCAATAATCATGTTTGTCTGGCAAGTGTTAACATTGGTATTTAATTTGCCGTTTACAAAATGGCTATACTTTGTAACTGTTCCATTGATGTTGCCTTATATTGATGATGTGGCATATACTGCAAGAACACGTGTTGAGGGTACATTTGTTGGGGTTTTTGTCTTTGCGATTATTATTATGATCATGCCGTACCTTCCGATATCCTATTTTACATTGATGATGGTGGTAATGGTTGTTTGTATGATTATAATGGTTCTTAAAATGGAAGATAAATTGATACTGGCAACTGTTACAACAATAATGTCTGTAATGGCAGCATTATTGTATATTCAACCTCCAGAAGCGATGTTTCTTAAAATTTTATGGGTTGTTGTTGGTGCAGCTATCGTAACATTATTCAATTTTAAATTCATGCCTTATTCTGTTGAAATAGAAACAAAAAATAATTTAAAAACATGCTATGATTTGAATAAAAAATCAATTGAATTGGTTAAGCAAAAATGTTTGGGTGGGAAATCCAGTGAAAAAACTACGTTGCTGGTTGTAAGTAACGTAGTTAGGGAAAATATAGAAGTAACCGATGAAAATAAAGAGTTATTTGAGTTGCAAATAAAGATAACTGACGTTTGTAATTTTATATTGAATTACATTGATGTCCATGGTCTTTCAAAGACTTTAAAAGATAGTTTAATAAATATTATTGATAATGATGGTGAGGTTAAACAAGATTCTGATTTAAGAGAAACGATTATTTCGTATTCTATGAGATATGTGATGGATTTATACAAAAAAGAGGAGAAATTCTTTAAAAATTAGTGTGATGATATTTTTGTGAGTATTTTATTAAAAATATTGCAAACTTTTGAATCTGAATATTGAGGATTTTTGGAGTAAATCCATATTTTTTTTAATTATAAGTTAATTTTAATAATAATTAATAATATATTTATAAATAGTTATTTTATTTTGAGTGTTTAATATGATACCTGGTATGAATAAAAAACAAATGAAACAAATGGAAAGGCAAATGAAAAAAATGGGTATGAAAATGGAAGACCTTGAAGGGGTCAAAGAAGTCATTATCCGTTTTGAAGATAAAGAATTAATTATTGATGAGCCTAGCGTAAGTTTAATGAATGTGATGGGTCAGGAAACCTATCAGATAGATGGTAAAGCTCGTGAAGTAGAGCTTGAATATGAAATTGAAATTCCGCAAGAAGATATAGAAATGGTTGCAAATAGTGCAGGAGTTTCTGCAGATGAAGCAAAAGCAGCTCTTGAAGAATGTAAAGGCGATTTGGCTGAAGCTATTATGAAATTAAATCAGTAGATAAAATGACTTTAATTGCACATATTTCTGATTTGCATGTAAGTAAATCTGATTTTGATGAAGAAACTTTCATGACTGCAGTAAGTGAAATTAATCACTTAAACCCCGACATGATTATTCTAACTGGAGATATTACTGAAACTGGATATTATAAGGAATTTGAACAGGCCAAAAAATATCTTGCATTGTTTGAAGCTCCGTTATTTGCAGTTCCGGGAAATCATGACTCTCGTAACTTAGGTTATCAAACCTTCGAAGAGTTGATAGGTGAGAGGAGCTGGAAACTAACAATGGATGATAATTTTACAGTAATAGGTCTTGACAGCAGTTCTCCTGATGAAAATAGGGGTCATATTGGAACTCCTCAACATATGTGGTTAGAACATCAATTAGACGAATGTGTGATTAAGGAAAACTTTTCTATTGTAGCATTACACCACCATATCGTTTCTATTCCTCAAACCGGTCGTGAAAGAAATGTTTTGTCTGATGCAGGAGATATTTTAAAAACATTAACAACTCATGAGGTAGATTTAATCTTATCAGGTCACAAGCATGTTCCAAATATTTGGAGGATAAATGATACAATCATTGTTAATGCAGGATCTCTATGTTCCTGCAAGCTTAGAGGTAAAATCAAGAATTCTTATAATGTTTATAATATAACAGACGATGAAATAGAAATATTTTTAAATACTGTAGGTGGAGAAAAATTATTATTTGGAAAATATCCAAGGAATAAATATTAAAATATATTTATATAGAATTAATACAAAAATAAAAAACTGAATTAAAATTACTATGTTTAAGGTGATATTATGAAAGTGGTCGTGGATGCTTCTAATGTAGCACATTATGTGAAAAATGAAAACGGACAACCTCAAATGTCTAATATTCTTGCGGCTGTAAAAGCATTAGAGGAAAGTGAAGATGAGTTTGTAATAATTGCCGACGCATCACTTCGTCATGATATTGATGATAAAGAAAAGTTTTTAAAATTGTTGGAAAGTGAAAATGTAGAAGAAGTTCCAGCAGGTAATGATGCGGATCATTTTATTTTGGATATTGCAACAAATGAAAGAGCAAAAGTATTATCCAATGATAAATTCAGAGATTATGCTGCTGAATTTAGAAATATTGCATCTATGAGAATTCCTTTTGTCATTGAACAGGGAAGGTTAACATTCGGAAAACCAAAAAAACCTAAAAAGGACAAAAATATTCTCCAACACATTTGTGATGAGATTATAAAAGAATTAAACTTCAAAAAATGGGAAATATACACTGGAAAAGAAGGTTTAGAAGTTTCCCCATTAAATATTGCTAAACAAGCTATTATTCGCATTGATAATGAGAACAATACAGAATCAAGGTTAGAAAACATTTTCTCTAAAATACCTATGTTTAATAAAATTGTAGAAATGGTTGATGATGTTGAAATAGCTGCTCCTTATGTTATTTTTGTATTGGTTCATCCTAAAGATTATAAAGTTGTTGTTAAAAATGCAGGTAATATTTCTGTGACTGTAGCTGATAGATTAGGTCTTGAGAAAAAGCCTTTAATTGCCGTTCGTAATGATTTATTTACAAAACCTGGCAATTTTGAATTAAATATTTTATTGGCTGATGAAGTAACTGAGAATGCTCCATATAATATATTGATTCGTGTAAGTGAACATGATGAAGTATTCATTAAAAGAAACTCCAGAAATATTGCAAGTACAATAGCTGGAAGACTTGGATCTTGGAAATTTCCTTTTGTTTCAGTCAAACCGGACATGCTTTTAGAAAAACCAGGAGAGTTTGAGATAGAGCTGGAAAAAGGAGGGAATCTAGATGGTTAATTTTTTAACCAAGGCTCTGATTAAATCTTCCACTAAATTAAAACCAATCGCTGTTGGAACAAAATTTTTTCCAACCAATTCTCTTGAAACAGAATATGTAGAGTTATTTAATTATACTCAAACCATTCTTTTTGAAATTGAAAAAGCAGAAATCACATCAGATTCCATCTTACAAAACCTCATTCGTGATGTAGGTATTGAAAATATTCCAAAGGAATATACATTCCATGAATTAAAACCTGCAGAAAATAGAATCGAGGAATATGCTTTGGTAAGTAATATTGTAATGGGTAGTGATCGTTACTTTTACATTGAACTTCCATATGCTTCAAATATGATTAATATTTTTGAAAAAATCATTCAAAACGAAAAAGGAGAAATTGTGGAAAAAACAGCAACAGAGCTAGTTGCCAGAATGTTAAGTAAAAATGATGCTATTCGTGTAGCTATTGAACTGATTGGTATAGGATTATCAGAAGATATGCAAGTAATCTCTGCTGTGGGAATGACTGGTGCTGCTTCAATTGAAAGAGCAATCCATTACACTCAAAATGTTGGAAGTTTTCCAGGTATTGCTTTTACTAAACTCGGTGGTGAATATGCATTGGTTTTTGACTCACCATTCTTATTACAGGAATCCAAACCTGTTGATTTGGAAAATTACCTATTCATTGATTTAATTAATTCCACAAAATTCATTGATAAAAATGGAAGGACTCAATTAGTTGAGCTGATGAATGGAATCAAAAATTTCATAGAAACTGAATGTGGTGGAGAACTTGAAGGATATCGTGAAGGTGGAGACGATTTTATTGCAAGATTCCCATCTAAAGATTTGGCTATTCGTGCCGGGCTTGATGCAGCATGGTTTGCATTAGATAATGGTGCTAAAATTAGAGCGGGTGTTGGAAGAAGTAGAAGAGAAGCTGGTGAAAGAGCACAACTTGTTGATAGTTTAAATTCAACTTCTCCGTTGTCTTTAGTAATATTTGAATTGGCCAATGGTTTATATGCTTATAATATTCCATCTGAATTTACAAGAACATTGATTAATTTGGTTGAAAATGAAAAGCCTAAATTAATTGGAGTCTTTGCATTTGTGTTTATATTTGCATACTTAATGTCTATTCTAGGATTGGGTATATTCAGTTTTGTTGGAGTTATATTGGCTTTAGTTTATGCATTTGTAGCCTAAAAAAGTTTAAAGAGAAAATAATATGAGACGAAAAAAAGACGATAAGAGAGTTTTGATTCCGGGAAACAGTCCAAAACATGTTTCCAATAGGAATAAAAATAAAAGAAGATTCAGTAGAAATCAAAACACTCGTAATAATCGCAATAATCGTATTAATCGAAATAATAGATATGATGCTAAACCAAAAAAGCAAAGAAGTAAACTTACTTTATTTTTAATGATTCTTGCATTAGTTGGTTTTGTTGTTGGTGCGGGAATTGGAATTTCTTTAAGTTTTGATGATGGTAGTGATGATGGACCTCATATTGTAAATGTAACAAAGGAAATGACTACCAATTTAAATCATACTGAACCTGTTGTTTATGATAAGGATGTGGATGCAGTGGATTATAACAGTAATCAGGATGTTGTGGAATATAATCTGACTGTAGAGCCATCATATTAATTTTGGTGATTTTTATGGATTTTATTAAAGACTTAAATGGAGGATTTTCAGTCATTGAAAATCTTAATGTGTCCGGAGCTCGTGAGGGAAAATATGGTGTTACAATTATTGTAGCTCCAAATAGTAATGCATCCGCAGTTTTTACTTCAAACAAGGTGGTTGCAGCTCCAGTCCATTATACAAAAAAAGTTATTAAAAACGGAAAAGTTTCAGCCATTTTTGTAAATAGTGGTAATGCAAATTGTTTTACAGGTATGCAAGGTTTGAAAGACTGTGAAACATTAGCTGAACTTGTTTCCAAGGATTTAAAAATACCTAAAGATGAAATTGCAGTTTCTTCAACTGGTGTTATTGGCCGTCAGATGCCGATTGATATAATATCTAAAGTTGCTTATGAGTCTCTTTCAAAATTGGGAAATTCTCCTGAAAATTCTCTTGCAGCCGCAAAGGCCATCATGACTACTGATACATTTCCAAAGGAATGTGCAGTTGAAGTTACATTAACAACTGGCGAAACTGTTAGAATTGCAGGGATTACAAAAGGAAGTGGGATGATTGCTCCGAATATGGGAACCATGCTTTCATTTATTGTAACTGATGCAGTAATGCCTGCAGATGAAATCAACAGTGCACTTAAAAAAGCGGCTGGAATCAGTTTCAACATGATTGTTGTTGATGGTGATGAGAGTACTAATGATACCTGTTTAATGATGGCAAACGGCACATCTGGTGTTGAAGTTGTAAATGATGGAAAAATTGATTCTAATTTCCAGGATGCTTTAAATTATTTATGTATTGATTTGGCTAAAAAAATGGCTCGTGATGGCGAAGGGGCAACCAAATTCATTGAAGCAAACGTTTGTGGTGCAAAGGATATTGATGATGCAAAGCTTGCTGCTAAATCAATTGTATCATCAAGCTTATTCAAATCAGCAGTATTTGGAGGAGATCCAAATTGGGGCAGAATTGTATCTGCGATAGGTTATTCCGGCTGTGATTTAAATCCGGATATTGTAACAATAGCCATTGCCGGTGATGAGGATGATGTGGATTTGGTTAGAAATGGTGAAATTTTAGCATTTGAAGACACTCCATATCTTGAAAGGGCTGAAAAGATAATGCAGGCTAAAAATGTCACTGTCAATGTTGACCTTGATTTGGGTGATGGTGAGGCTACTGCTTGGGGTTGTGATTTAACATATGATTATGTTAAAATTAATGCAGAATATACCACTTAAAGAAAACCTTTAAATATCTTGAAAACAAATATTTTTTTGTTATAGATTTAATTCTAATTGTTTATTATTATTGATTTTAAGGAGGGGAAAATATGGCAAAAGTTAAAGGAACTAACAGAAGAACCAGACAAAAAAGAAGTTATACTAAACCTGGTAGTAAAAGAGGAAGAGGAGTAAAACAAACTTGGAAAAAATAATCCTCTTATAACTTTTTTTTATTATTTTAAACTATTTTTAGATATTTTTGGCACTATTTTTCATTGAAAATTATTAAATACTATTTTTTAAAGATTATTATTTAAAGGTGATACTATGATGATGCCTGCAAATGGACATAGGGCTCATGGATTTTCAAGCGCACATTTTCTTGATTCTGATGAAATTATCAAGGAATTAAACTTAAATGGAAATGAAACTTTTATGGATGCTGGTTGTGGTGATGGTCACAATGCAATAAAAATTTTAGAAGATTATAATCATAAAGGTTTAGTTTATGCGGTTGATGTTTATGATGCATCTATTGAAGATATGGATACATATAAAAGCGAAAATAATGTTGAAAACTTAATAAACATCGAAGCAGATATTACAAAAGGAATTCCTGGTGTTGAAGATGAATCTGTTGATGTTGTGCTGATGGTTAATGTGTTCCATGGTTTTAAAGCATCAAGGACTATTGATGACGCTATTGAAGAGCTTAAAAGAATAATCAAAAAAGACGGCAAGATAGCGATTATGGATTATAAGGCATGGGATGTTCCAAATGGTCCTCCAACACCTGTAAGGAGTTCTCCTGATGAATTGGAAGAATTCTTCAACAGCCATGATCTTAAAAAAGTTTATCTGAATGAAGAGATTGGTGAAGATATTCCTGAAGGCAAATCTCATTATCTTATAATGTTTCAAAAAAATTAATCTGGTGTGAAAATGGGACACAAACATCATGGAAAGTCAAGTGCAAAGTTTTTAGATTCTGATGAAATCCTAGCTGAACTTAACCTCAAAGGTGATGAAAGCTTTTTGGATGCAGGTTGTGGTGATGGATTTATATCAATTAAAGCAGTTGAAAAATATCTCCCTGAAGGAACAGTCTATGCTGTAGATATCTTTGATGAATCCATTAAACAATTGGATGAGTATAAGCAGGAAAACAATATTGAAAACTTAATCAATATTGAAGCGGACTTAACCGAAGGCGTTCCAATTGATGATGGATTGATTGATGTTATTTTCATGCTTAATGTATTTCATGGGTTTACCTCTGAGAATAGGGGTGATGTAATTAATGAACTTATTAGATTAACTAAAGATGATGGTAAAATTGCCATAATGGATTTCAAAGCATTTGACATGCCTGTGGGACCACCAACAGAAATTAGAATTCCTTCCTCTGAAGTGGAGGACATATTTAAAGGTCACAACCTTAAGAAGGTTTACTTAAATGATGAAATCGGTGCTGAGTTTAATGAAGGCAAATCCCATTATTTGATAATATTTGAAAAGGAGTAATTTTAAATGATTTTTGCAGCAATATTGGCAGGGGGAATTGGTTCTAGGATGGGAGGAACAGACACTCCTAAGCAATTTTTAGATTTGGGCAATAAACCTGTAATTGTCCATACTATTGAAAAATTTGTTATAAATGAAAATATTGATAAAACAATAGTTTTAACACCTAAAAACTTTATTAATCATACTAACCAGTTAATCAAAGAATACATTCCAAATGCTAATGATATTATTGTCATTGAAGGTGGACAAACAAGAAATGACACTCTATTGAACAGCATTAAATATATTGAGGAAAACTTTGGAATAGATAATGACTCCATAATCCTTACACATGACTCTGTACGTCCATTTGTAACTCATAGAATTATTGAAGATAATATTAAGGCTGCAAGAAAATATGGGGCATGTGACACTGTTATTCCGGCCACAGACACAATTGTTGAAAGTATCAATGGTGAGACTATTGAAAGCATCCCTGTGAGGGATTATTATTATCAAGGCCAAACGCCACAGAGCTTCAATATAAAGAAACTTTTTAACTTAATCGATAGTTTAACAGAAGAAGAATCCAATATCCTTACAGATGCATGCAAAATATTCACACTTAAAGATGAAGATGTACATCTAGTTGATGGTGAAGTGACAAATATTAAGATTACATATCCATATGATTTAAAATTAGCAAATACTATACTTGAGGATAGAAATGATTAACATAGTCTACAGATTGAAATCTCCAAAATTCTTTGAAGAAGCTATAGATGAAATTGAACTTGATGGGGTAATAGTCAGACCAACCTATCTTTCAATTTGTCAGGCAGATCAAAGATACTATCAGGGCTCAAGACCTGTTGAGGTTTTAGAAGCCAAACTTCCAATGGCTTTAATTCACGAAGCGATTGGTGAAGTAGTTTTTGACAGTGAAAAAAACTTCAAAGCCGGAGATAAAGTTGTAATGATTCCAAACACTCCCGAGGGGGAGGATGTTTGTAAGGCTAATTATTCTTATAATTCTAAATTTAGAGGCAGTGGTTTTGACGGATTCACTTCCGATTTAATCAAATTACCCTCTGACAGAGTAATAAAAATTCCAGATGATTTTAATCCTAATGTTTCTGCATTTATAGAACTAATCAGTGTAGCTTATCAGGGAATAACCAAGTTTGATGAAATTGCCATCACGCCGAAAGACAAGCTGGGTGTGTGGGGAGACGGAAACCTGGGATTTATAACTGCACTGCTTTTAAAAGAGAGATTTCCTGAATCTGAAGTGATTGTTTTCGGAAAACATCAGGAAAACTTGAACCTGTTTTCATTTGCTGATGGGACCTATCAGATTCACAATGTTTCTGGTGAAGTTGTTGTCGATCATGCATTTGAATGTGTAGGCTCAAGCGCCTCCCAGTCAGCTATTGAACAGATAATCGATTTGATTAATCCTCAAGGAACCATTAACCTGTTTGGTGTAAGTGAATATCCAATACCTATTAATACTCGTATGGTTTTGGAAAAAGGATTGATCATTCAGGGAAATAGCCGATCCGAGAGAGAAGATTTTGTTGGAGTTGTTGAAACTCTCAAACAAAACCCTAATTTATTCGAGCATCTAGAAAAGCTCATCACAAACATTTGTGAAATACGATCCTTAAATGACTTAAAAGAAGCATTTGACAAGGATTATATTTCAAACTTCGGAAAAACTATCTTAAAATGGGATAAATAGTTAATGAATTCGATTAACTATTTTAAAATATTCCTTTCTGAAATAGTTTCTGTCTTTTTTTTCACACATCATAGGAAGCCTTGCTAAAACATCAATATCTTCAGGGCTAACTCTTTGATTGTTTTTGAATTTGCATTTTATCAAATCTAAAACATGTTTGGCAGGATTATATTCGGATTTAGCTAATTTAATAGTGAAATCAGCATCTGATGGTATGGCACACACTTTCATGTAAACTTCAATATCGTTTGAACATAAGATATAGATAAAAACACGTTCGTGTGTTAGTTCGTATAGCTTTTCGGCGATTTCTGTGTATTTTACAAGTTCATCTTCTCTAAAATCAGTTAACTGCAAAGTAAAATAAACTATTTCACCATTTTCAGTTATGAATGTGCTTCCGCTTTCCACTATTTTTGTGTCTAATTTCATTTCCAGTTCTTTTGGGAGTTTTCTAAGCGGTCTTTGGTCATCAAATTCTTTTCTGATAAGTACTGTGTCTACTTGAAAATCTTCTTTATTCATTTTTTAACCTCTTTAAATTTTAATTGTATTCTTTATATTGAATTTTAAGGTTTATAAATTAGTAAGTTATTTATTGAAGCAATTTAACGAGGTTAAAGCAATTTTATAGTTTGCTTAAAGTTTTTTTATATTGTTTTAACAATTTTATTTTGTTTTTTAAATATTTCATTGAGTTTAATAATTGTAATTATTTTATTAAATTATTGTAATTTTGTTTATTTTTTCATTTAAAAAACTTTCTATTTAATTATAAAAATTAGATTTATATGTGTTATTATTCAAATTATTTATTAATATTTTAAAATTAATTTTGGGGGAATTTGTTCATGGAGTATAATGAATGTGATGTTCCAGAAATTTTGGAAAATGTTAGAAAGAATCCTTATGGAATTAAAGACACATATCATTTAATTATTAGGTCAGGAGATAGATTTGTGAATTTAGATTTGATTTATAGAAAAATAAATTCTGAAAAACCAGTTTTAATTCAAAAAACAGTCAATGCTTCAAACAAATTCTTATTAACCTATAATTATACTAAGTTAAAAGATTTGGCAATAGCTATTTTTATATTGGATGAAGATGAAATAATGATATTGACTGTTATTGATAAATTCAAAGAAAGGAGGGTGTAATTATGGAAATAAAACAATTGGATGCAGAATATACATATGAATATGATTTGGATATTGTAAATATTAAAGTTAAACAGAATTATATTTACAGCCAATCAATAGATTTTGATGTGGGTGTATTTTTAGATTTTGATTTAAATGATTTCCCAGTTAATTTGGAAATTATTGATGCATCAAAACGGATTGGTGTTGAAAAAAACTTTCTGATTAATCCGAGTGGTGATGTGAATATCATGATTAAAGCTGATGAAATTAAATTGGAGGTTCATTTTAAAAATCATGGTGGAGAATATGTTTTAGAATATTTTAATTATCATTCTGCCAATCTTAAAATTTTAGATAGTGAAACTCATTTAGCTTTAATTTGATAGTAATTAAGAGTTAAAAAACTCTTAATTTCCAAAACTTTTCCTAACCCTTCTAACTTCATATCTGGCAAATGCGTAGTTTAATACACTGGCTATTGCCCTTCCGATACATAATCCTAACCAGATACCAACAAGATCCATGTTAAATACAAATACGAATATGTATATTAAAGGAACAACGAAGATAATCTCTCTTAGGATTGTAAACATTAAACTGTAGGTTCCTTTTCCGATTCCCTGATAGAAAAAGCTTGATGGTATTCCTATACCTGTTAAAATCAAAGTCGGACATACCAATTGAAGATACAATGCAATTCCAGGCACCAGATTTGCAGTTTCTGGAGTGTATGCAAATAATGTTGCAAGAGGGGTTGCAAAGATTACTAAAATTAATGTTATGATGGTTCCTAGGATTAAACCGAATTTTGCACCATACTTGTGTGTTCTGGATAGATAATCACCATTTTTAGCACCAAATGAGCTTCCGGCAACTGCAATAACGGCTGATCCGATAGCTGTAAGTGGCATTATTGCAAATAGGTATAATCTTTGTCCTGATGTGAATGTGGCAATACCGTAGTCTCCACCAACCATTGAAATCACAATGAGATAGATTGACATTGCAATTGCCATGATTAGCATGTCAAGGGAAGATGGAATTCCTACTTTTAGAATGTCTTTTGTTAGTTTTGAGTTGAATTTAAAACCTTTAAGACTAACATTAACGTATGTGTCTTTTTTGATTAAAATCCAGTATAGCATTACTGCCGCTGCAATTGCAGAGCTTACAATTGTTGCAAGTGATGCTCCGGCTGAACCGAAACCTAATGTGTAGATAAATATGGGGTCTAAAGAAGCATTTAGGATAACTGTAATGATTACAACATACATTGCACGTTTCATATCTCCTTCACCACGAAGGATTCCGCTACAACCATTTGAAAACATGAATGCGATTAATCCTAAAAACAATGGTGTACCGTAAGCTATTCCCTCTTTTAGAGTCTGACCGGTTGCACCGTAACTTGCAAGTATCGGCTCTTGAATTATAAGGAATATGATTGTTAAAATAACTGATGCAATCAAAAAGATAAATAGTGAATGTGTTGCAGATTCGGTGGCTTTTTTTTGATCTTTTGCTCCAATAAATCTTGCAATACTGCTTGTTGCACCGTTTCCAAGCCCTACGCTTGCTCCGTTCAACACCATAAAGATTGGTGTTACAAATCCAATACCTGCAATAGCTGTCGGACCAAGTCCCGCTACCCAGATTCCATCAATAATGTTGTACAATGCAGTTAGAATCATTGAAATCATAATTGGTATAGCAAGTTTTTTAACAGCTTTTTCAGGTTCTCCCCTCATTAACTCCACATTTTTATTAGCCATAGTTTAAATATTGATTTAACTAATATTTATTAATGGTGATAAATTGGATTATGAGGCTATTATTCTTGAGAAATTCCCAAAGTGTGATGTTGAAGTTATCGAACCTGACATTTTTGAAATAGAAAAACTGGTTGAATACATCACTGATGATATCGTTGTTTATAAACCATTTTCCGTTATGGTGAGCAGACATTTCATACGTTTCATGATGGATGATGGCCATAGGGGCAAAATCTATTATCTTGATGGATTTTCAGATGATGATTTGAAAATAATTCACGGCGGTCTTTTGAAATTCACATGGAAAAGCGACACTAAAATTAACTTGTTTAAAAATGCCGACCCTGATAGGGATATTTTAGGATTATAACTTGAAAAACTCATCACAATACTCACAATAATAATCATAATCACTTTCACAATAATTTCCGATTATTATATCTCCGTTTAATGATTCAATGGCAAGTTCGTCATCTGGATTTCCATGAAACACTCTTTTCAATTCTCTCTGACATTTCGGACAAGTCTTCATATACTCTAATTTTATTAACTATGTTCTTTAAATATTATTGTAGGTGTTATTATGTTGATTAATGTTGGTGCTGAATTTGGAACTCATCTTGAGTCAAGTGAAGATGCGGTCGAATTAGTTGATATTTTAAACAAAATCCCAGAAAAAAGCTTTATAATTGATTTTAAAGAGGTAATGTTTGTTACTATGAACTATGCACAGGCTTATTACAGTGCTAAACTAGATTCACCAAAAAATATTTCTGAAATTAACATTTCAGATGAAATCAGTGTGATAATGGGTGCCGCCGACGAGGCATGCAATCCTTAATCTCTTTTTTCATTGCTCTCACTTCGTAAAATTGATTTGACTTCGTAAAATTGTTCTTATTTAAAACTGCTTATTTTAAATACTATTTTGATTATATTACTTTCATTGACTAGAAAGTTGTTTAAATCCGGATTTTTTCATCTTCTTAGTTAATTATTAAATTGTTTAGGTGGTGTTAGTATAACACTTAAAAACTTGTTTGATAATTATGAAGAATTTGAAGAAATAATATCTAAAAAGAAAGATGATGTTGAATTAACTCCAACATTATTGCTGTTAATGAAGTATTTTAATGAAAATATAGATTTGGGGAATATTAATGTTATTAAATTACCTGAATCAAAAGAAAAACAACAGGACATGAATCTGATAGATAAATTGTTGGGTGATATATCTAGTGAATATTGTGGAGAGTTTGTATTAAGACATATTCTAGCTGAATTAACTTATAATATTCATGAACATGCATTTGATGAAAATTCAGAAACAGAAGCATTTATTGCTTTTAAAGAATTCTCTAAAGAAAATTTGCTTGAAATATCTATTATGGATTTGGGTTTGTCAATCCCAGGAAGATTTGATTTTTCAAATGTTGATTATGCTGATGATTGTAATGCAATTGAAAAAGCAATTAATAATTTTTCAACTGTTTCTACAAATCCTTATGAAAGGGGAAATGGTCTTTGGACAACTATTCGATTTGTCATTGAAGGTAATGGTGGTGAAATATTATTAATTTCACGAAAAGGATTATTACATATAACAAAAGATAGTTATAATTATCAATTGTTGGAAGATGAAAAAATGTTTAAAGGTACATTAATAAGTATTAGATTAAATAAGGATGAAGTTCAAAATGTCTATGATTTAATAGAATTGCATAGGCATAATTTCTATAAATATGGGGGTTCATAATTGATAATTAAAATTTCACAAGAAATTAATTCTTCACTGGAACTAAATACTTATGCAACAAATTTCATTGAAAAAATTAATTCATATGATGAATTAGATTTTGTCATTGATTTTGAAGGTGTAAAATTTGTTAGTCGAACTTTTGCACAGGCCTATTATGCATCTAAAAAAAGATCTCCGAAAAACATCTCTGAAATCAATCTTTCAAGTGATGTTGAACCATTGATGAAAATGGTTGAAAAACAAATTATTGGCGTTTAAACGCCTCTTTTTCTTATTTTTATACTTCATTGCTTTGACTTCGTAATATTGCTTTCACTTTGTAAAATTGTTCCCATTTAAAACTGCTTATTTTAAATATAAAGAGTTCAATACTATTTAATTAGAAATTTAAATCTTATTTGCCGAGTATTTTCGAAAATAAGTAAATATTTCTTTTAATTAATAATGGGGTTGTAATGATGAGAGAAAAGTTTTGTGAAAAATATTTTGAAAACAAAGTCAAGCCAAAGCACTTAAGAGAATTTCGTGAAAAAACTCCAATGGGAAATACGATTGAGGGATTGGTCTGCAGAAAACCGAATGAATACTTGGGATCGTTAATTATAACTCATGTCACTGAAAAAAGCGGTAAAAGTTATGATACTGAACAGTTTGTACATGCTTTTCCCAAAATCCATTACTGGGATGATAAACACCGGCTAAAAGAGGATGATGAGTCTATTGTCTACTGCTGCGGTGAAAAACTTGATGGAACTTGCTTAATTCTATACTCTTTAAATGATGATTTTGGCCAATCAATTGAAATAGTTCCAAAAACACGGTCAAAAGCTGTTGCGGATGAGCATATAGTGGAAATGTATAAGCTGATAGATAAAAAAGCTATTGAAAAATTCTTTAAAGACCCTGTTCATTTAAATGACTCACTGATGTTTGAATTGTATGGAATTTTAAACAGGCATGAAATTGATTATATGGATACTTACATTGACATTAAGTTAATTGGAGCTTATGTGGATGATATTTTCCTTGATTACATTGGAATCAAGTATTATTATGATTTGGATGACTTTTCAAAGCCGGATATTCTGTTCAGCATTGAAAAGTATGCCTGTGAAAACTCATTTCTGGTAAAATGGCAGGGCCACAACACAAAGCTTAGAAACTATGAAGTGTCATGTGAAGATTCATTTCCAACATTGTATGATGCAATTCAGGAAATTAAAGTGTTGTTGGAGCAGATTAACAATGAATACATTAAAAATAACGGTAGGAGAGTAATTGAAGGTGTTGTCATCAATGGCAAACACGTTAATAATTCTCAGATGTATTTGAAAATCAAACCTAATGACATTGAGGAGGAAGCCAAACGTCTGGACAGTGTTCCAAGAAGATTCATCCTAAAAGAGGTTCATAAGTATTTTGATGAGTTTGGATCAAAGGTTCCGGACCTATACAGGGTTGATGAGACTCACTACATCAAATATGTCAAGCTGCAACTGCAGGAGGAATTCACTTTTGAGCAGATTGAAGACCCAAGAACCAGAAGGAGAATCAAAAGCGTTTTCATGGATGTTTGGGATTCAAAAATACCTCCAGTCAGCCTGCAGAATATCTGTGAGGAATTGGTTTTAAAAAACCCTGATGCCAACGTTAGTGAGCTTATGAGGATTTTTGCAGCCAATTATCCAAGCAAGAAGAAACAGTCTCGCTTTGTTTATAACATTTTGTCAAAAATTATGAAAAAGTAGGTGAAATTTATGGTTGATATACTTCAGATTCTAAACATTGCTTTAATTATTGTGCTTGCTATATTATTGTGGAATAACAGGCATTCTAAAAACCAACTTGTATTCAGAATTGTCTTTATTTTAATCGTTATTTCATTTATTTTGACGGGGCTATTTTTTTGATTTGTTGTTGGTTTAAGTGATGGATTAATTTAATTAATTTGAAAGTTTAATTTTAAAGTATGGAAGTAAAAATTAAACCAGTTGAATTAATTGAATTGTTCTATGATTTGATTTTTGTATATGCAATATCAAAGCTGACTGCTTTGATTTCAGAACCTGTAGGGGGAATTGTTCCTCCATATAGCTTTTTTGCTTATCTGATTACTTCTTTTGTAATATTGCAGGCTTGGCTTTACTTTACAAACTACGTTAACAGATATGGTCAGTGGAAGTGGTATGAATATATTTTGGCGACAGTGAATATGATTGCCGTAATTTACATGGCAAACACGATTTCGCCGGATTGGAGCTCAATGGCTTTTGTATTTGACCTTACAATGCTGATATTGCTTTTAACTGTTGTTGTACTATATTCTGTCCATGCAAAAAAAGAGCATTCAATGGTGGGGGCTGCTGGAAATTCAATTACAATTCTTTTAGTTGTCTGTACGATTTATATAATAGCTATTATATTGTCTTTAATCGGTTTAACTGATTATGTTATCTGGATTAATGTTGTAGCTGTTTTAACTGGTGCATTTTTACCGTTTTTTATCAGAGGCAAGTTTGACAAAAGCATTATCAGCTTTCCTCATCTTGTTGAGAGATTTGAACTTCTCACCATTATTACTTTTGGTGAAGCAGTTGTTGGCCTGACACACTTTTTTGACACAACACAGTTTAATTTCATACCAATTTTAGTATTTCTGATTGTTTTGACTATGTTTGGATCTTATGTGGTCCAAATCCACAATCTGATGGAACATCATCGTGTTGAAAGGTCATTAAGGTTAATGTTTAGCCACTATTTTGTAGTAATCAGCATTAATCTGGTTACTGTAGCACTTGAATTGATTCATTCAGGTGAAGTAAATCACTTGTTTGCAAGTGCATTGATGATTGCATCATTGATTGTTTTCTACCTGTCAATCATGGCAAACAAGGAATATTACAAGGAAAATATTAAATTAACTAAAAAAGATATTATAGAAATGGTAATAGTTACAGTTATTGGAATAGCTATTATCATGATATTTATCTCAAATTTATATGCTTTCTTGATTGGAAGCTTGATTATAACATTCGGCAATTTTGAAATATTGCTAATGAAACAAAAAGGTGTTTAAGTGAGCGAACAAAAATTAGAAGTTTTTAATGTATTGAATTTTTTAAATATTGGTTATGAACTTGATTATATTCTAAATGAAGGTAATTTCGGAACATTTCCGTCAGGACAGGATTGTGTTGACTATCTTGTTGAAAATGGTTATCTTGCAGGTGAAGGGGGAGCTTTAACTGCAGAAGATTTATCTAAAAAATACAAAGTAGCCGAGTTAAAGGAACTTTTAAAGGAAAACGGTTTGAAAGTTTCAGGTAAAAAACAGGAACTTGTAGAAAGATTATTGCCTGTATTAAATGAGGGTGCAGGTTCCGGAGATTATGAATTAACTCTAAAGGCAAAGGAATTTTTGGCTGAAAACGAGTGGATTGACTTATATATGTTTGCACTTGTTGCATTCCGCTTTGAAGACTATGAAATTTACGTTAATAATTCCTCAGAAGACATGATTCAAACAGCACACAATTTCTGTGATGAGATTCTCTCAAGGGCATTAATGGCAAACCAGTTTTTGGTCTTCATTGATGCACTCACTGCAAAAGCTCATGTCTTTGCATATTCCGGAGATTATGAATCATTTTTGGATTATGATTTGCAACGTTTCATATTGGGATTAAACCCTATCATGCTGGATTCCACAAATTATGTTAAATATGACATAGTGGACTATGCAAATATAGTTAACCTTAAAAATGTCACTGAAGAATTTAACTTCGGAAGCTTAAAGAAAAGATTTGATAAAATCTGGGCTAAATCCAATATTAAAAGCACCACAGTACCTAAAAAGACCGCTTATAAGATCTTACTAAAAGCCATTGATGGTGCTGACTTGGAAGAGCTTAACTTTGAGTTAAGAGAGAAATACTTCGATAAAAAATTTGGAATTTAGATTATGAGAAGCAAAGTTGCCGGAAGCGTTCTAATTTGTGGAAGTATATACTATATCTTAGCTGAAGCTATTTGTGCAACTTTCTTTAAAGCTTCTTTGTATAACACTTATATTTTCCACACCATTTCAGAACTTGGAATTCCGGATGCCAATTCACCGTTGTTTTGGCTAATGAATTCTGCTTTTATAATTATTGGATTAACATTATTATTTGGTAATTTTTACAAGTTTAAAGATTATGTTATCAAAAACAAAGCTATTTTTTACATTTTAACTGGGATAACTTCTCTTGGCGTTATCATCGTAGGTCTGATTCATGGCGGAAACCCATTAACTTCAGGCTACCATACATTAGGTGCAATAATGGCTATTTTAGGCGGCAACATATTGTTGATGCTGGTTTCAAAATCAATGGATGAATTTAGCAAATATCAAAAAACTACTCTGATTTTAGGTTTGATTGGATTTATTGCCTTTTGGATAATGGCCTTTAATATGGAAAGCATCTACATGCCTGTTTTTGAAAGACTGTCTGTTTATACTATGATTATCTGGTCATTTTTAACTGGAATTTATGTTGTAATTGACAACATTTAAATAATTTCCAAAACAATTATTAATTAAGGAGAGTTTATCATGGCCGAAGATGTAATGTTTGGATTTGGAGCGATGAGGCTTGATTTGGTTGATAAAAACGATGAAAGTTCTGTTGATAATAAAAACTATCAGAAAATGATTGATTATTATATGGCGCAAGGATTTAATTACTTTGACACTTCCTATGCATACCATTTTGGATCATCTGAAGCAGGACTAAAGGAATATCTGGTTAAAAAATATCCTAGAGAATCATTTACAATAGTAGACAAGATGCCAACCTGGTTGCTTCAAAGTGAAGCAGACAATGAAAAATATGCAAATGAAATGCTTGAGCGTTTGGGTGTTGACTATTTTGACATATTCTTAATACACAACATCAACGAAGCGTTTTTGGCAGTTGCAGAAAACTGCAAAACCTTTGAATACATTCAAAAGATGAAAGAGGAGGGAACAGCCAAAAAAATTGGTATAAGCTACCATGACAGAGCAGACTTGCTTGAAAAGATTCTTGAAAAATACGGTGACATTTTAGATGTTGTCCAACTCCAGCTTAACTATCTTGACTGGGAAAGCCAACTAACAGAGTCAAGAAAATGTTATGAGGTATGTGAAAAATACGATATGGATGTTATTGTAATGGAGCCTATAAAAGGCGGAACACTATTTAACTTGCCAGATAACATAAAAGATGAATTTAAAGCATTCAATCCGGACATTAGTCTGGTTGAATGGGCACTCCGTTTTGCAGCAACTCCAAAAAACGTGAAAGTTGTATTGAGCGGAATGGGTAATTTGGAACAAATGAAAGAAAACTGTGAAATTTTCAAGCCATTTAAACCATTAAATGATGAGGAAATAGAATTTGTCTTATCAATGGCTGAAAAAATCAAGGAATTAATAGCAATTCCATGCAGCTACTGTGGATATTGTCTTAAAGAATGTCCTGAAGGCATTCCGATTCCGGATTACTTTGAATTATACAACAGTGAAAAGATGTATTCTCTACCGTCATTATATGCAATCTATGGAACAACTGCTGCTGTAAAAGCGCCTGCTTCAGCATGTACCTACTGTGAATCCTGTGTGGAGATATGCACTCAAAAACTGGAAATTCCAGACCTTTTAGAAGATGTTGCAGACCTTTTTGAATCAACAATGATGTAGAAAAGTTTAAATACTATCTGGGTTAATTACCTTTAAAGGTGATATTATGACAAACCTAGACAAATCTATTGAAGAAGAAATCTTAGCTATTGTCGAAAAATACCAAAAAGAAAACACAAAACTTCTAAACTATCTGATAACTGATGATGAGGTTACATTTTTCTCACCAATTGGTAATGGTAGTGAAATAACTGCTGCGGACTTACAGAAAGTTGCAGACATTTTAAAAGGTACATTCGAAGGAATGGAAATAGTAAATCAGGAATACAGGTTTAAATTCAAAATGGGTATTTAAATACTCATTTTCTTACTTTTTTTACTTCACAAATGCTCTCTCAGAGAGTTTATATTTTTAAAAATTCAATATATTTTTAACTAAAATTAATCAATCTGAGGGGCAAAAATGTCAAATATAAATTATGTTATTCGTGAAGAAGAAGGGTCAAATCTAATTAGCGCTGAATCTGAATTTGATTTTATAGTTCTAGAAGAAATTTTGGAAGATTATCCGTATATTTTAGATTCAATGAAAAAAGAAGAGTATTATTTTGAAAATGATTTCTGTTCTTTTTTCGATGAATTAATCTTTGAAAATAAGGTTGTTGGTTTTGCTGCATTTGAAGTTAGAAATGAAAATCATTTAATGTTAACAGAATGTTATATTTTACCTGAATTTAGAGGAAACAGATTATTTTTTGATGAAATCTGTAAAATGATTTTTGTTGGTCCGAATTTTGGGATTTTACAGCCTACCCGCAACATTGTTGAATTATTAATTGATTATGCATTTGCTAAAAATGTAACTGAGGATATTGTTGTAAGTGCAATCGATTTCCATTTCGATGAGTTTGATGCAAAATCAACTAAAAACAGAGAATTGGATGAAGATGAAATGGATCCATCAAATTTCTATGATTTAAGTATAAATTCAACAGTATTTGTAGATGGCGATGAGGTAATATACCATGACTTGCTTGAAAATGACTTTATAAAAAATGGACCTAGAGATGAACTAACCGATGAATATTTCAATAATCTAATTGACTTCTTTTCAAAAAATGAAGATGAATTAAATGATTTGATTGTTGAACTTAAAGAAGAATTGCCTCAAGTTGATTTCGGATTTAATGAAGTAGTCGGTAATGGTGAAGGGTTAACTGAATTCATGCAAAGCATGGTTGATGATGATTTAATATCTTATGGTGAAGCTCTAAAAATTAAAGAACAATTAACAGATGAGTACCATGCGGGCGAAATTGATGATGATACTGTCACTGAAAGGCTGATTTCACTTATTTATCGTCAACAGTTCCCATTTTCAGATTTTGACGAGTTTAAAGAAATAATAAATTTGGATGAAAATGATGATGAAGACATAAGTGTGATAAGAGATTTTGTAAACATTATTGGAGATAATAGTGAATTGGGTAATGATGTTTTAGAAGCAGTACTCAATGACAATGGTGAAGATTTTGAGAGATTGATAGTTTCTAAAATGGCTGACGATGAAAACTTCTTAAATAACTTTTTAGATTTGGCTAATGAATATGGTGAAGATGATGAAATGTTTTTAGATGACTTTTCATTGAATCTTTTTGGTGGAAATTTCGGATTAAAATATAAATTAGATGACACTGAATATGGTAAAGATTACCCTATCAGTCATGATCAGGATATTTATACTGTTTTAGATTCCTTAAATGATGATTATGACTATCAGGTTATAATGGATTTCATTCAATTAGAAACAGCTCCAAATACTCAATTATTAACTGACCTTTTATTAATTTCTGATTTGATTCAAAAAGAAGAAATTGAGGTGGACTGGCCAAACTGCGCATTTGAATTTAAAAAATCAGAACTGCAGGATATTTTGCGTGAAAATAATCTTAAAGTCACAGGCAATAAATCTGAACTTCTAGAAAGACTTGCTGAAAACAATGTTAAGTTTGGTGAAACATTTAAGATAACTTCTAAAGGCAAGACATATCTGGAAGAATTCGCGTGGATTAACTATTACTGGAGATTTTTAAATGTTTTCGATTTCAATGATTTCTATAAATATTTGGAAAATCATGAAGGAAAACTAAAAGATGTTTCCTTAAGTTATTTAGAAGAGCATATGAAATTGGCTAATGAAAACGATGATAAAAATTATCTTGAATCTTGTTTATTTGCTAAAAAAGCTATTTTAGATGAAGGTGATCAGTTTATCAGCGATTTAAATATTCTTGAGTGAGCTTACACTCACTCATGCACTTTGTGCAGCCTAAACCGTTCTTATATTGGTCAATAATATATTCACTGCAGGCCTCAATATCGATGATGTCTTTTCTATTTAACCTGTCATTCCATTTTTGAGGATTGATTGCTTTAACAGGACATGCATTTTGACAATTTTCGCATTCATCACACTCTGAATCAGTAATTGGATTGTCAAATTCAAGGGGCATATCAGTTAAAATACTGCATAATGTAATTGCAGAACCGTATTCTGGTGTAACTAAAAGAGCTGACCTTCCAATCCAACCCATTCCTGATTTGGTGGCTATTGTCTTATAAGGCAGGATACTTAAAAGCTTTTCCATATCACATTCATTTCTCTCCATTGTAAGAGCAAATGCATTGTAACCTTTGGATTTGATATATTCTTCGCCTTTAAGCGCAATTTCTTTTAACTCAGCAACTTTAGAATGGAAACACTTCCAGTAATCTTCAAACTCATCATTATTGACATATTCAATGGCTTTTTTTGGAAGTTTTAAAACAAGGCTGATTCCATTGGGCAAATCTATAAATTCATTAGCTAATCCTTCAACATCAGCATATCCTACCTTGCTTGCACCCTGACTTAGAAGATATTTTTTAAGCTCATCCATGTGATTAATTTTATAAACTATTAAAATAAATAATTATGGTAGTGATTAAATGAAAGATATAGATGTTTTAATTGAAGCTTTACCTTACATTAAAAAGTTTCATGGCGAGAAAATTTTAATTAAATATGGTGGACATGCAATGGTGGATGATGAAGCAAAATCATCTACAGCAAGGGACACAGTTTTACTCAAATATGTGGGAATGAAACCACTCATTGTTCATGGTGGGGGTCCTGAAATTTCAAGATCAATGGATAAATTAGGAAAAGAATCTAAATTCATCAAAGGACTTCGTGTAACAGATGAAGAAACCATGGAAATCATTGAAATGGTGCTTGTTGGTAAAATATCAACAGAAATAGTATCAGAACTCATTAAACATGACGGTCAGGCAATAAGCTTGTCAGGTAAAGATTCAAGCCTGATATTTGCACATAAAAAAGAAGCTAAAAAAATTGATGAGGAAATCGTTGATTTGGGTCTTGTTGGTGAAGTTGACTGCATCAACACAGATTTGCTTGACATGTTTTTAGATAATGATTATATTCCGGTAATATCTCCAGTGGGCATTGCAAAGGATGGAACAAGTTTAAATCTCAATGCAGATACTGCAGCAGGCGAAGTTGCAAGTGCAGTCGGTGCTGAAAAATTAATTATTTTAACTGACGTTCCAGGTGTTTTAAGAGACCCTTCAGATTCTAATTCTTTAATTCAAAAAATCAGAATTGATGAAGTTCCTGCCTTAATCGAAGAGGGTATTATCTCCGGTGGAATGATTCCTAAAATCGAAACCTGCGTTCAGGCAATTGAAAATGGTGTTAAATCATGCCACATTATCGATGGACGTAAAAGACACTCATTACTTTTGGAAATCTTTACTACTGATGGTATTGGAACTATGATTTATAAATAGGTCATGGTTATCTTTTTAAAACGAAAAATTAATATGTTATTTTCTTTTAATGTTCATTTGAGGATTAACCTCAATCATATGAAATAATGTGGTTAGAATCATTGATTCTATCTTCATTTATCTTAACTTTTTTTTATTTTCATTTCAATTTCACGAATTAAAATCAATATTTTTATTTTTATGGATTATTTCATGTTTAAATCAATTTTACAAGCTTAATTTCTATCTAATTTATATTCTAATAAGTTTAATATAGTTGTGGTAGGTTTTGACCACTTAATTATGGAATGCATTTACAGAAAAAAGAGGCATTAACTTGAACGATAAGTGGAAATTTTTAATAAGTATAGCTCTTGAAATTATTGAAATAATCATTATGATTTTTAAATAATTAT
>CAZOYH010000002.1:37456-40950 GCA_964583995.1 uncultured Methanobrevibacter sp. | reverse complement strand
AATTGTTAGAACTGTATCAGAAGCACATCACTTCAAAATAATGAAAACAAAACTCAAAGATGTATTCAACAATATTTTTCGAGCATTGTCATTATTTTAAAGGATGGTTCCTATAGGTTAAAAAAACATTAAATGAGTTAAAGTTGATTAAATATTTAATCAACAGTTTTTAAGATTTTAAGTATTTCACTTTTGTCTTTGTGAGGTCTGGCTATATCATTAATACTTAAAGTATTTAATAAAGTTTTAATAATGTCTCTTTGGCCTTTAATTAAACCATCTTCTTCTGCTTCTTTTTTTGATTTGTGCGATTATTCCTTCGCATTTTCTATCCATGTCAATCATCTCCAGCAATTCGTCCTGTTTATCCTCATCTACATATTCGACAATGTTTAAATACATCGCAACACTAATCTCATCAAGTATTTCTGATGGAATACAATCGGATTTGTCCTTGATGTATTCACAAACTTTTTCAACTAAAACATCCTCACTTATGCCTGTTTCAAATAGTGGCAGTGCCACCAAAAGTGAAGACTCCCTAAGTGTTAGCGATTTGTTGTTTTCAAATTTGTTGAATATACTTTTTAAGTCTTTTTCTTTGTTGATTTTTTTCGTTTTAATAATTTCAGGATGAAACGTTAAATCTAAATGTGTAAATTCACTTATTTTGCCAAACTTTGAAATTACAATCATTATTAACACTACATCCTGCTTGTCCTTACAGAAAACATTCATATAATATTCATATGCCTGCTTTAAGTCATCACTTCTAAGTGCATTTTTCTTGAATTCAAATATCATGATCGTTCCGGATTTGGTTAAAACCTGAAAATCCAGGAAATTATCAAAAATTTTAGGTCTTCGATCCTTTTTAAAAGTTATTGTTTCTGTTGGAAGAACATCCACCATTTCTTCATCAATACATATAGCAGAGATATGATATATTGAAAGAATTTGCATGGCTATAAATCGTGTTGAAATGGATAATGTAAACTAATTATCAGTAGAATGCTTTCTTAAGGAATTAAAATCAACAATAATCTGCCATTAACATATCTATGATTATAAAAAAGAAATTACAAGGAAAATGCAATATTGATTTTGAAAAATAGATACAAATAAATAATATCAGTTTATAATTAATATATATTAAATTAATAATTGAGGAGTGTCAGTAATGGAATATTTTATAGATGCTATTAAAGTCGATGAGATTATTATAAATAATCAAAATTTCACTTATTTATGTGAAACACATAAAAAGTACTATGAAGAACAAATTAATAGAATCAGTTCTAATTTCATAAATAATCTAGCAAAAGTATTTATTAGTCAATATAGATTAAAATATTATGCTACTCTCAATCAATTAATTAAAAATAATGATGTAGATAGAAGTGAATATGATTTTTATAATATGAATTCATTTGATTCATTTTTAGAAAATACTGAAAATACAATTAAAGTATTCACTGAAAGTGATTTAAAAATCTTAAAATCAATAATTGACATTGCAGATATTTTCTTAAGAAATGCACTTAATGAAAATAATTTTGAATCTTTAATAAATTCATTTTATAAATTAAAAGATAAATTAGAATCCAATAATTTTGTATTAAATAGTAATCAATCAGTTACTATAACTAAAGGTTATGGAACACCAATATTTAAAAATAAACGGATAATGATAGAAATTAAGTGATTGTCATGGAAATTAAAAACTTTGAGGTAAAAACAACAAAATTAAACATGATACATTTCCCAGAATGCAATGAAAAAAGATTAATCTTATTAAAAATTAATTCAAATTTGGATATATTGCCTCCAGAAGAAAATGAACAAAAAATATTTTTAACATATAATATAAAATCAAATGATTTGCCATTTGATATCATGTGGGAATGTAAAATCATATTAACATCAGACGAAGCATTAGAAAAAGAAATTACTCAAGAAGAATTTTTAAAATGCTCTGAGGTAATTGCAGTTATTGATAAACAAATTGAACAAATATCTCTTTTAGCAGATATGGAATTGCCTTCATTTTCACAAGGTATTGGAGAATAAAAAAATGAAATTCCAATTTAAACAAACAACCAACCCCTTTCACAATGATAATTCCATAAAATATTTATCTGAACTGGCATTTAACTCACAGGAAGATATTTTATTCGATATTATTGTAGCAGTTTTTGAAATGACAAACCAAAAAGACAGACAGGACTATCTTTCCAGAATAACGGATTATTACATAACCAAAGGTATAATTTTCGATGTTGATGAATTTGATGAACATGTGAATGATTTTCTAAGTAAAAATATTGGAAACATGAAAGGAGCATTTTTAGAGCTTTTAATCTATAAACTAATCAAGAACTACTGTTCCTATGATAAATTATATCGTGAGTGTAAAGTTACTTATAATGGTGTTGAAAAGGGCCATCCATTTGATATAATAACTTTAAATGATATGATAAAATTTATGGATGTTAAATTTTCATGTTATCATTTAAAACCAGTTCATTTAACTGATTTAGTTGAATATTTGGATAAAGATAATGTTGAATCATATTTGATTTCACTAGATTCACTTTCAAAAATTATAGATCAAATAAATCTTCTTAACTTCCAGAATAAAATATCTGATGATGAATGCGAATTCTTTAAAAATAATTTGCGTTTCATTACTTATCGTGAAATAAATGAAGCAGTATTGCATAAAAAATGTTTAACTAATTTAGTTTAACTATTTAGGATGGTAAGATAATATTTGCTCATTAAATGTTGTAACATCTTTTTTGTTAGATATTTCTCATTAAAAGTACAATCTACATTTGTTTGAAAACTGATTAGGAATGCAATTTTTGGACTTACTTAAAAAAAGAAGTAAAAATAAGGATTTGATCCTTATTTTTTAATAGTTATTGTATTTTTAACTTTTAAACCACCATAAGAGGAGTAAACAACATATTTGCCGACTTTTAAGTTTTTCAAGCTTAAAGTTGCAATTCCTTTAGTGCTGGTTTTTACTTTGTAGGTTTTACTTTTGACTTTGAAGGTAACTTTTTTGTTTTTGACAACTTTTCCGTTACTGTTGACTACTTTGGCAGTGAATTTTACAGTTGCTGCTTTTTTCTTGGAAATGTTTTTGGTAATTATGGTAGGTTTAATGGTGACTTTATTTGAAACCTTAAAGCCTTTGTAAGTTGCAGTGATGGTGTATGTTTTAGGACTTAAATTGATATTTAAGGAAGCATAACCATTTGCATCTGTTTTAACCTGGTATGTTTTACCGCTAATTGTCATGTTTATAATTTCACCTGCACCAACTGCCTTGCCGTTGTCTGTCCAGACTCTTACTTTATATGTCGCACCTTTATAGTATGCGGTTACATCTTTATTTCCAGAAATGGTACTTATTACAGTAATTTTTTGAGTTTTAACATCATCATCAGATATTACAGTAACGCTGTAAGTTCCTACATCAAGAT
>CAZOYH010000002.1:12163-37356 GCA_964583995.1 uncultured Methanobrevibacter sp. | reverse complement strand
GTTTTAACATCATCATCAGATATTACAGTAACGCTGTAAGTTCCTACATCAAGATTTATGTTAATGGAAGCTGTACCGTTGCTGTCGGTAATTTCTCTGTAGATTACACCATTTAATGAGAATGTAACAGTTTTTCCGACTTCCGCTTTATTGTTGTTAATCAGTGAAATTGTGTATTGGCTTCCGCTTTGGTAGTAGGTTGTAAAGTCACTGGCAACAATTTCTGCTTTTGTACCTTCCACAACAGTGATTTTATTTGTTGCGGTTGTTTGCAGGTAGTCATTATCAGCTGCAAAGGATATTGTCACATCATAACTTCCAACTGCTAGGCTTACTGGTATTGAAGCGGTACCGTTGCTGTTGGTTGTTCTGGTGTAGGTTATTCCGTTTAACAGGAATGTAACTTTCCTTCCTGCAATTGCTTTATTGTTGATATCCACAAGTGTGATTGTATATTCATCGCTGCTGAAATCAGTTGTGTTCATATCACTGGACTGGATGTTTGCCTGTGTAATATTGATAATGAAGTTTCCGGTAGTCTGGTTTGTAATGTATTTTTCTTCATTAAAGAGTTTGGCTGTTACTTCGTAGTTACTATTTTCCAAATTAGTTAAGCTTAATACGGCTCTTCCGTTGTATGCTTTAACGGTATAGTAGTTTCCGTTAACGTTAACGCTTATTGCCTCATCAATTGGTTTTGATAATTTGAAGGTTATGATTGTGTTTTTAATGTTTTGACTTACTGAAATTTCAATTTCAACTTTGTCTTTTACATTAATTGTGCTTTTATTTGTGGTTTTAAAGAAGTCATTGTCTCCATTAAAGTAAACACTAATGTCATAATCTCCTGATGCCAAATTGATTGGTATGGAAGCGATACCATTTTCATCACTGGTTGCCTGATAGGTTTTACCGTTTAAGTAAAATTCAACGTCTTTTCCAGCCACTGCTTTGTTGTTTTCATCTGTTAATATTGCAGTGTATAGCTCGCCGCTGTAATCGCTGGTTTTCATTGGAGTTAGGATAATGTTTAACTCGGTAACATTGATTTTAAGTGTAGATGAAGTTTCGTTTGCAATATAGTCCTGGGTATTGACTAAATTTGCCGTGATTTCATAGTCATCGTTTTCAAGATTGTTTAAAGTTAAACTGGCTGTTCCGTTAACTGCACGGAGCATATATTCCTTGCCGTTTACAGTAACGTTTACAACTTCATTGATTGCTTTTGACAATTCCACAGTAATGGCTGCATTATTTATGTTTTGAGCAATGCTTAAATCAATGTTTACTTTATCTTTTACTTTAATGGTGTTTTGAGCTTCACTTTGTAGGAATTCACCTTCTCCACCATATATAGTAGTTATGAGGTATTCTCCACCAGCTAAATTAATAGGAATGCTTGCAATACCGTTATCATCGGTTGTTGTGTTGTATGTTTCACCGTTTATGATGAATTGAATATCCATATTTGCTATTGCATCTCCGCTTTTGTTTGTTAAAGTAATTGAGAATGTTTCACCACTAAAATCATCAGTTGTAAAATCTTGTGTGTGGATTTTGGTTGTAATTACATCAATAGTAAATGAATCATCTTTGCTTGTTGAATTAAATATTTCAGTATTTGTAATGCTTACTTTTACATCGTAGCTTCCTTTATCCAATTCCTCTAATTTTAAAGATCCTTTACCATCGGTTAATGTAATATTATATTCATCATCGTTTATGTTTGCAAGTACAACTGCATTGATTTTTTGGACAGCTGAAACATTGATAATTACAATATTTAGGTTTTTGGAAATATCTAGGTTTAAATCAACATTTGTTAATGGGATTTCTACTGCAGTGCTGTTTTGTGAGCTTTCATATCCGATTCCATTATAGACTATTGAAATGTCATTTTCTTTTTTATCAAAATCATGAATAAGTGTTGCAATACCTTCGCTGATGTCTACAACATAATCTATGCCGTTTATAGTAAATGTAACATTACCTTCTGACACTGATTTACCATATTGGTCCAGTACGATGGCTGTTAGGTTTACAAGGTTGAATTTTTCATAAGTTACATTAATTGAAGTTGAAGTTTCAATTCCTTTTAAAACTGTGAATGCTTTAATACAGGCTACCTGTGATGAGTATGTATGTGTTGAATAGGACCATTCTAACTCATATAAGTCTTCCCAGTTTGCACCGTTGTAACTTACAAATGACACATCATTATCATAAATTACTTTGTTTAAAGCTACTTTTTCTGAAATTGGGAAACCTGCTTCTCCATCTACTTTAATGTGGAATACGACTTCAAAAACGTCTCCTAATTTCAAGGTAATTAAATCATCCAAATTGATTGTATAGTAACCAGGATTTGAAACACCGCTTTTTGAGGATTTTAAAACGTTGTTTACATAAACTGAAACGTCCCAATTGGTTTCTTTTTCAAAGTATGTTGATACAGCTGCAAGTAATTCGTTGTCAGTTGCTTTGAATACATTTTTATACCATACTTCGGATGAGGCGTTATAGAAGTAATCTGTTTTACCTGCAATATCATATTGGTAGTTTTTATCAAGTCTGATTGTATCATTTAGGATAAAAGTGTATGATGCATCACTTTGACCTACTTTTGCAAATACTGTGTCGTAATATGATACGTAGAAGAATCCGTTATCAGCCCACTCAGGACCCCAACTGTTTTTAACAATCCATGCACCATTTCCTTTTGGTGTTCCGTAGAATTTGTTTCTGGAGTAGTTGTCATCCCAACCGACGATTGTCACTGCGTGGTTTCCATATGCACTTGATCCGTAATAATAATAACTTGCACCGTTCCTGTATCCGTCATCATAATAGATTCCGGTTGCAACAGCACCATATTTCATAATTGCTTCTTTAACAGCATCGTTGTCTGTGTATGAGTCACGGTTGAGGTATACGACATTTTGAACATGCATTAGACTGTTTAAAACAGGAGATAATGTGGATTTGTCATCGGTTAAATCATCAGTTTCGTTAACTGGGCCTAACCAACTTACAAAGTATCCTATAGGCATTTCATCATATCCTCCACCGTTGGTATCCATTGCCCAACCGTAGTCGGAGTATAATTCGATAATGTTTTTCATGTGTTCTTCGGATAAGTTGTAACAGTCACCGGATGCTTTTAGAATACATGATTCCAAAGTGGCGATTGCTGTATATGCCCAACAGTTTCCACTGGTTTGTTGGTCTTTAACAGGACTTACAAATCCGTATTGAATTGAACTGTAATAACTTGGTAATGTTGTGGTTTCGGTTTCGTTAACTTTAAACATGGTATAATTTCCATCACCAATTGTAATTTCAACTTTAGACACTTCATATTCATCATCTTTAAATACTGCTGTATTGTTTGAAAATGTATTTTCGGTTATTGAATCTTTAACTGAATTTCCTCTTTTAAGATTGTTTAAAATTGAATAAACAGCACCTGCACAGTATTCTGCTCTGTTATTTGTAAATGAGGTGGTCATTAATGTAAATGAAGTTGAGTTGTCAATAAATAATGCTCCACCGTTGTGTGCAGAATTGTTATTGAATGAAGAACTGATTAATGAAAAAGATCCGTACATGTGGAAGATTACTCCTCCGTTATATTCTGCAGTATTATTTTCACCATGAATGGATTTTAATGTCATTGCTGAGTTAAGAGATGTTATTCCAGCTCCAAATGTAGCATTACAGTCTGTAAATTCCAATTCAGTACCGGTCATAGGTGATTCCCTTAAATAGATTGCTCCACCAGCATCGTTGGTGGAACTGTCATTTCTAAATTTGGAATTTGTAATGGTAGTCCTTTGGTTGTATTCTGCAGCTATTGCTCCACCATAGTTATAAGCAATGTTATTTATGAATGTTGAATCAGAAATGCTTAAATAACCACCTTCCATATATATGGCACCACCATATTCTGCGGTGTTATTAATAAAAGTACAATTTGTTAAGTCAACTGAATAACTGCTGCCGTAACCATAATAATCAGATTCATAAGGAGAGTATATTGCCCCTCCAAAGTTATTTCCATAAGAGTCGACGGTATAACCTTTACCATACATAAAAATGGTATTTTGTGCAGTTATATCTCCCCTATTTACTATATTTATGCCACTTAATGTCACATGGTTTAAAGTGAATGAGCCCTGGACATTAAATGCGTATCCATCATATTTGATAATAGTTTTTTCTGCATCATTACCTGTAATGGAAACTCCAGATATTGAAACTCTTTTATCCAATGTATATTCTCCATTAGCTAAGTGAATATTGGAGTTTTGTTTAATTCTGGAAGATGTGAGATATTTATATGGACTATTTAGAGATCCATCTCCGTTATCTTTCTCAACGGATGCATCAAAATAAATATCGCTTCCTGCCTGGAGAACATTTTCATCTTGAATTGAGCTTTCAACTTCAATAGTGTCTGTGTTGTTAGCTTGTATAGCTACATCGTCATCTATTGCAAAAGTTGAAGGAATTACCACTAATAAAAGTAAAAATACTGATAAAAGTATAATAAATTTATTAATCTTTGACAAATTTTTTCCCCCAATTTTATAATGTGAAAATTTAGTATAGAATTAACATAATAATTCATAACGATTTAATTTCTATTTTTAAAGTAATATAAAGTTTGTTGTAGCTTCACATCGAGGGTATTATTTTTCTTCTGCTTATGAATTTACTATATATATTAATATATATAATGGTGTCAGTTTTCCTTTTTTATTCATTTTTTCATATCGATAATATGTATTTTTTTATTTTTAATAGTAATTTATATGGATAATATTCATTTTGTTCAATAAATTTTTTCATAATTCTAATTTAAAGTGATGTAAATTGTGTAATTTTGAATTTCATTGATATATCTTGTTTTTTGTATTGCGACATGTTATATAATTCTATTGATGTTAAATTTGTTTAAATTTAATGTTTTGTCATTTGTTTTTGTTTTAACTTGTTGATGTATTTATTTTTTATTTTTTAAAGGAAAATAATATGTTATATTTATTTTTAATGTTTTTAACTTTAATTTCAATGTTTTATGATTTCAATTTATGCGGTCTTGATAAATAAACAATTATTTGTCATATTTAGTAAATTGCTTAAATTGTAAGTTATATTATGTATTAATATGTTTTCTGTTATTAGATTAATTGATGGGAGTTTTAATGCTATTTATATGTAATTTTATTTAATTTTATGGGGTTTATGGATTATTAAAAGATTGGTTGTGATAACGATGTGAATTCTACAATAACTTTATATTACTTTAAAAATAGAAATTAAATCGTTATGAATTATTAATATTCATTTTGATTAGTTATTATATTATTGGAGAAAAATAAAATGTCGAAGATAAATGAGAAAATACTATTGATTTTAGCGATTTTATGTATTTTTATCATAATTCCTTGTTCATTTGCAAGCGATAATGACAATACGGCACTTACAGATAGTGTTGTTGCTGATGAAAATAGTATTTATGTTTCTGTTGATGGAAGTGATACAAACGGTACGGGAACTGAAGCAAATCCTTACCAAAGTATCTCAAAGGCGGTTGAAAGTTATTCTTCCACAAATTCTAATATTTATGTTAAAAATGGAACATATAAGTTTGATGGAAGCGTTAAGATTGAAAAAGGTATTGTGATTGTTGGGGAGTCAAATACTGGTGTAATTTTTGATGGAAATAATGCCTCAGCAATTTTTGCCTTTGATACAACTAAAAGTGTATTGATATCAGACATTACTTTTACAAACGGATATTCTGATGGTGCTGCAATTGTTGTAGATGCTCCGGATTTTGTTGCAAATAACTGTATTTTTGAAAATAACAATGGTGGTGCAATTACTTCAAGCGGTGGATTCATGGAATGGTATCCTGTTAATATTAAGGTTATAAACTCAGAATTTATTAACAATTATAATTCAGGCAATGGTGCTGCAATTAGTATCGGAGCTATTTATGCATCATTAAATGTAACCGATTGTGTATTTGTTAATAACACTGCTTCTAACAGAGGTGGAGCAATTTCTCTTAGTAACCTTCGTATGGAGTCTTTTATTAGTGGATCCAGATTCGTTTCAAACAGTGCAACTACAGGCAGTGCAATCTATATGAATAACGGTTATACTATCAGTATATTTGATAATGAGTTTATAGAAAATACTGCATCTGCCGATGGTGCTGTAATTGATTTGGAAGCTTATTCTTATAGTACAATTTTAAAAGTCAATTTAAAAGGCAATACATTCACTGATAATTATCCAAGCACTGAAATTGTCGCTGACGGTTTGGAAATTGTTTATTTGGATAAAAATGTTCGTTTAGTCGGTGAGGATATTGAAACTATGAATGTTGGAAGTGATGTTTATTTCACAGCCACTTTAACTGATGATAGTGGTAATCCTATTTCAGGAAAAACAATTACATTCACTTTCACTGATGTTTTAAAAAGATCTTTCACTCATGTTGCAGTTACAGGTGCGGATGGTAAAGCTGTCATCGCATTAGCTAATCAGACTGCAGGTACTTTTACTGTTGTAAGCAGTTTTGCCGGAGATTCTACCTATGATGCTGTAAATGCAACTAATTCTGTTAAAATTAAAGCTGAACATTCTTACAATATCGTATTTAACGAAAGTATTGTTAAAGTTAAAGCTGGAGATTCTCACAAAGTAATGGCTTATGTTTGCGGTGAATACATCACTCCAGTACTGATTTTCACCAACTATGATATTACTTGGAGAACCATATCTGGAGGAACCAGAACAACTACAAATGGAGCTATTTCAGGTTCCAGTTTTGTTGTAGATGTCATTGATTTTGACTTATCAACTTCTTCTGAATATTATTATATTAATTTCACTGCAAGAGCAGATTCAACTGAAGTTACTGCAAGCGGAACATTAATTGTTGATACATCTATCCCACTCCCTCCTGTTGATAAGGACATTGAAGTTATTTATGTTGCAAAAGACGGTAGTGATGAATTTGGTGACGGTACAGAGGATAACCCATTGGCTACTGTTCAAACAGCATTATATGTAAATGAACTATACGGTGGAAATAAAATTGTTTATGTAAAAGAGGGAACATATGATGTTTCCAACTTTGAAGTTTATGCAAATGTGACAGTCATTGGGGAAAAATCCAAAACAATATTTAGACAAACCCAAGGGGATGACGGTATGCTTTATTTGGATAATGGAGCAACTGTTAAGTTCACTAATGTTACTTTTATTGATGGATATGAAGCCGAATACACCATTTATGGTGCTGTCATCGTTGTAAGATATGCAGGTTCCATCGCTTACTTTGATGGCTGTGAATTCTATAATAATCACGGATCATCTGACGGTGTAATTTACGTTGCTTACAATGCTGTTGCATACTTTGACAACTGTAGATTTGAAAACAACACTGCATGGACATTCAATGCAGCTGGTGTAATTGAAGTTCACGATGCATATCTTTCTGTAAACAATTCCTACTTTGGAAATAACACTGCATCAGAAGGTGCAGGTATATTTGTTGGTGGAGATGCATATGCAACCATTGAAAACACTGTATTTTATCAAAATAAAGCTTTAAACGACTCTTATGCAGTTAGTGGTGGTGGAGCAATCTATGTCAATAACTGGAATACTTACATTACTAATTGTTCATTTATCGAAAACTATGCTGATGTAAATGGTGGGGCAATCTATATTTTAATAGGTAAGGTGGAAATTGACAGATGTTTATTTGAAAATAATCATGTTCAGGCAGGTTCCGGAAAAGGAAGTGCAATAGCCTCTGACAGTGGATATACCGTACTGTTATATGTTGAAAATTCAGTATTCATTTCAGATGACTACTCAAAAATGATTGCTATTGTAAATGACTTGGCTGAAGAAAATGAAATCAAAATAGATAATAACTACTGGGGAACTTCCGTTCAATCAGGAACTAAAAACCATGTAATAATCCAGGCAACCACCAGTTTTGATGAAATTCGTGAAGGCGACCAAGTTGAAATCACTGTTGAGTTTAAGGATAATTCTGGAAATAAGTTAAACAAATCAGTCCATGACTTCACACTCAATATAATACCTCAATTGGGTAGTGTTGATGTAGATTCAATCACAATCATTGACAATGTTGCCAAATTCAATTACTTTGCAAATAAAACCGGTGAAGAAAACATTATCTTCAAGCACGGTGAAATATTGTATACTTATAAATTTACTGTAAACGCTTCTGAATTTGATAGGAAAGATTTCAATGCTAATATTACAGTAAACGACAATAAAACTCAGGTGATTGTTGAAGTTCCAGCGAGCTTTGAAGACAACATCACAATTAAAGTGGACAGTAATGCATACAGCGTAAAGGCCAATAATGGTGTTGCAACTTTAGACATAAATGAATTGCCAGGAAAACACACAGTTCAAGTAAGTTTCGCTGGTGATGACGAGTATAAGGCATTTGTTTCAGATTTATTCACTTTCACTATCGACAAATATGAAACTAATTTGGCAATATTCGTCGCTGATGCCGTTGCAGGTGATGATGTTGTTGTAAATGTCACAGCAAACGATAAATTCTCAGGTAAAGTTTCTGTAATAATTAACAATAAAACACATGCTGTTGATGTTAACAATGGTCAAGGTTCACTCACTCTCACATATTTAGCTAGTGGAATTTACACTGCTGAAGCTATATTTGAAGGAAATGATTACTTTAATGTTGATAACGCAGATACTACATTTGAAATCTCAAAATCCCTTATTGATGTGATTTATGTTTCAGCTGAAGGTAATGACAGCAATAACGGTAGCCAATTAAGTCCTTTTGCAAGCATCTCTAAAGCGTTGGATACAAATAAAAGATTAGGTGGAAACAGAACCATTGTCATAAGTGAAGGTAACTACATTCTTAACAGGTATGCAATCACAAACGATGTTTCTATCATAGGTCAGGGCAATGTTGTAATCTCACAAAATGCAAATACCAACCACATATACATTGGTGGTAATGTCAATGTTGCATTGGAAGGCTTGACTTTCATTAATGGTAATGGTGTACAGTCCGGATCCATTGATACAGGTAGTGACGATGCAGGTAACATAGGCAAAACATTAACAATTACAAATTGTAACTTCATCAACAATACTGGTGTTGTAGGTGCAGTTACTTCCTATGCTGAGACTACTATTACAAAATCTAGTTTCATTAACAACACTGCAACTGGAAAAACAGGATATAATCAGGCTATTATAAGTATTCAGGACAATGCTGCTGATTTAGAAAACAACATATTCCTGAACAACAATTATGTAAATGAAATAATAGTTTCAAGAGTTGCAGGCAGTGCAAACAATAACTTCTGGGGATCAAATAACAAACCTGATGATGTGGATGATAATTTAATTATTGGCAGTTGGGTTTGTGTTGTTCCAACAATCGATGAGGATGTCAGAGCTAAAACAAATTATGAAATTGATGTTAAATTCCAAAGTACAACTGACGGTATTAATTTCGTTAATTTGGATAATGCAATGCCTGACTTAATGGTCAGTGTTGACGCTAAAGTTGGACAAATTAACCCAGTTGAGGTACTGATTTCAGCAAATATAGGCTCCAGCAATTATATTGTAGATAAAAAAGGCTACGATACAATAAGTGTTAATTTAAATGGAAAAACCATTGCAAGCATTGAATTTATCATTGACATACCTGAAGCGGATAAAATTTATGTTTCAATAAACGGTAGTGATTCAAACACAGGCAGTAAGGATTTCCCATTACAAACTATCAAAGAAGCTTTAGCACAGAATAAGGCTGCTGGTGGAAATAAAACTATTGTTCTATTGCCTGGTGAATTCAAAGAACAGGATTTACTCATCGACACTTTAGTAACCATCATAGGTGAAAATGCAACAATTTCCGGTAATGGAGGAAACATTTTTGTAATCAGTGCCGATGCAGAAATCGCTCATATTTCAATAATTGATTCAGCTGATGCAATTAAACAATTAGGTGGAATCTTATACATTTATGATTCAGAATTTATTAACAATACAAATGCAATAGTTGCAAATGATAATCTTAAAGTTGAAGACATATTATTTGCCCAAAACAACAACGCAATCATATCAAATTATTTCATTTCAATTGATGATTGTGTTTTTGTCCAAAATACTGGTGTTGCTGTTTATTGTGGAAATATTTCTCTAATTGGCAATTCTCTCTTTGAGGGTAATGGATTCGGATTAAAACTTGAAGATTCAGTTGCTGTAATTGAAAATAATATTTTTGAAAATAATGGTGTTGCAATCGATACATTAAAAACCGATGCATTAATTAAAAATAATAAATTCAATAATGGATTAATTGTATTGAACGAATCTGTTGCAGATTTAGTTGAAAATGCTAATGCAACCATTAGATTAATTAGCTCAAACATTACAAATGCTGTTGTTAGCTTCATGCAAGGCAGTACAATCATTGTCAATAACGGAACTATTGAGTTAAATGCTACTGTAAGAGATAGCATGGGCAACATTATTGATGGTGGAAAAATCACATTTACCTCAAACGGTGAAGAAATAGGAACTGTGGATGTTGAAAATGGTGTTGCAATTTTAAGCTATCCATTTACTAAAGGAAATCACACAATTTCAGGTACTTTTGATTCAGATAAAAATGCAATAATCACTGACGGACTTGTAAGAGTCGATGTTGACTACTACTGGTTTATCGGTGAAATAGGATATGAAAACTTAGAAGACGCAATCTCAGCAGCAGAGTTAGGTGATGTGATTAAAGGTATTCCTGGAACTTATAACATTGGAAAATTAAGAATAGGTCACAGATACTTTGATAATGAACCATGGGAAATATTCAAATCAATTACAATCACTTCAATCGATGATTCTCCTGTAACCTTAAAAGGTAGTGGAGTGCAAATGTTCTTCCTGGATATCGGATCTGAATTAACATTGAAAAACTTAATCATTAGAGATGCGGGCAGTTCTTCTGATGATGGTGGAGCTATTGAAACATTATACAACACCAACTTAACTATTATTAACTGTACATTCACTAACAACAATGGTGGAGACGGCGGTGCCATATATGTAATTGGTACTACCAATTTAGAAATCAGAGATACAGTCTTTGATTCAAATACTGGTCTTATGGCTGGTGCACTGCAGATTGTTGCTTATGGAAGACAGGACATAACCCTTAAAAATCTTACATTCATCAACAACAAAGCACACTATGCAGGAGCATTCTATAATGGTGGAGCGGAATTGGAAATCAGCGGTTCCAGATTCATCAACAACACTGCAAGTGTAGGTGGTGCAATGTACACTAACGGAGGTTCTGTTACTGTAATTGACTCAGAATTTATTGCAAATAGTGCAATTTCCAATGATGCAGTTACATCCACTTCAATGGGTGGTGCTTTCCACAACTTATTGGCAGATGCCACATTCAAAAATGTAAAATTCATTGACAACTATGCTGATGGATTAGGTGGAGCAATGGAACTTGAAAATGGTCTATATGGTACTGTAACATGGACTGTTATTGAAAACTGTACATTTGTAAATAACACTGCAAGAGAAGGTGGAGCAATATTTTTAGGTGACAATTATGACCCTTACGTAAAAATTTCCTCATCTGTATTCGATTCAAACACTGCACAAAACAATGGTGCAGCTATTTCAGATAACTTTGGTCATGTAACTGTCACAACCACTGAATTTAAAAACAATAAAGCAGGCGGTATGGATATTGTCCATGTGGAAGGAGACATTGTGGAATCCACAATTTACAATGGTGAATTAACCATAACTGATTGTGAATTCACATCTAATGATGCAGATTATGTTATTTTCACTAACGCATATGGTATTGTAAATGTAATCGGTACAAAATTCGACACACATAATATGGTTGTATTCAACAGAGGTGAAGCTAATCTCAGAAACAATATTGTTACAAATTCCTCAGACAATGTCATTGAAAACTTGGGAACTCTTTCTGTTTATGGAAATGTCTTCGACACTCCTATTATAAATAAAAATGAAATCAGATCACTTACTTATGTTGTAATTTTAGGAAATGAAACAATATCCGCACCAAGTGGTGAAAATTACGTACTAAAAGCTGTCATTACTGATGATCAAGGAAACATTATTGTAAGTGGTGATGTAAACTTTGTTGTAAACGGAACTTTAATTCCTTCAGTTTATAAAAACAATGAATTCAGTGCAAATTACACAGTAACAGAAGGCGTACAGGTAATTGATGCTACAATAGTTGATGACGGCCTAGTTCAAATTAAAGTAAAAACAGCTACCATCTTTGGTAAGTTTTCACCTGAGTTGTCTGTTGTTGCAGTTAACACTAGTGTTGGTGATGTAGCTGAAATTAATGTAAATGTTAATTCACAGGCAACCGGAAACGTAACAATCACCATAAACAATCAAACATATGAACTTGCAGTTAATAAGGGAACTGCCAAATTGGAGATTGCTGATTTAGTCAGTGGAGAATATCCGATTGAAGTTACCTATCTCGGTGATGAAAATTATGCTCCTGCAAGTGAATCATTAACATTGGTTGTTAGCAAAGTAAGCGACTATAAGATTAATGTTGATGTTGAAAAAGTTGGATTGGGTGATGTTACAATTGTTATCAGTTTACCTGGTGATGCTGGCGGATATGCAATGGTACTTGTAGACAGCGAAGAATATCCTGTAATTATCTATAACGGTAGAACTAGTTTGGGTGTATCTAATTTGGCTGTTGGAACACATAACTTGACCATCAATTATGAAGGTGATGTAAAATATGCAGGTTCAACATTCAAAACCACATTCAAGGTTGCAAAATTAGAATCCAACATTAACATTACAGCTCCTGACTGTTATTTAGGAAATGTGGCTGTAATTACAGTCAATGCTCCTGGCGATGCAAATGGTGATGTAATCATAAATGTTGATGGAAAAGATTACTTAACAACTTTAAGCAATGGTAAAGCTATTGTGGAACTTTCTGATTTGGATTTAGGTACTCACACAGTTACAGCAACATACTATGGTGATGCACAATATCTTGACTCAACAAGCAGTGCAACATTTAATGTAATTGAATACAGAACAGCCGATATAAACATTACAATTGATGATGGTGTGGCTGGTGTTACTCCAAAAATGACTCTTGATTTACCGGACGATGCTACAGGATCACTGATAGTTAACATTGATGGAAAAACTTTTGCAAATGTAGAAGTGGTAAACGGAAGTGCAAGTGTAGTGCTTGATAATGTGGCTCCTGGAGCCCATGTTGTTGAGGTAAAATATTCAGGTGACGGCAAATATCCTGAAACTTCAAAAGTTGCAGCTGTTGTAGTTAAGGACACATCAAAAATTGGAACTGTGATTATAATTGCTTCTAAAGTAACCCGTGTTGCGGTTGACACTGCTGCCGGTGAAAAAGGTGATGTTCTCTACGCTACCTTAAAAGATGCCAACGGTAATCCATTAGTTAACAAGTCACTTCAAATAGCTTTTAATGGAAAAATTTATGATGTAGTAACTGACGGAGAAGGTCAGGCAGGTATTGTAATCAGCATAAATACTGCAAACACATATTCCTATGTTGTTTCATTCAGTGGTGAGGATAAATATACTGCAGCTCCTTTGGCAATGTCTAAAGTTACAGTAACTAAAAAGACTACTTCAATTAAAGCATCATCAAAAACATTTAAAGCAGCTGCCAAAAGCAAAACAATAAGTGTAACTTTAAAAACAACTAAAAATCCATATACTAAAAAAGTATATCTCAAATCCGGCAAAAAGTTAACACTTAAAGTCAACGGTAAAACATACACTGCAAAAACAAATTCAAAAGGTGTAGCCAAATTCACAGTTAAACTTACTAAAAAATCCAAATATACTGCAGTAATTAAGTTTAATGGTGATAAAACATATAAGGCATCCACCAAAAAAATAAAAATAACAATTAAATAGAAGGGTATTTCACTCTTCTAAAATTTCTTTTTTTGATTTTAACATTTGACTAATTTTTCATTAAAAATCGCTATTTTTTTCAACGATTTGCATAAAATTTCAACATCGATTAAAATGATGTAAAACGTTAATTTAATTTAATTAAAAATTGTCTTATTTTCATAGTAATTCGTTTTTAAAGTATTTTTTAAAATTTAAAGATAAATTATAGATTTTTATTTGTTTTAATCTATTTTAAACAATATTTTTTAAGTAACAATATTTATATATCGAAGATTTACATAAATATATAACGTTATGAATTAATTTTCATTTCATTATAAATAAATTGTTTTAAAACAAATTATGGAGAAAAAAGGAAAAATGTCGTTAAAATTAAATAAGCACTTACTGCTCGTTTTGGCAGTATTAATGATGCTTTTGTTGATTCCAACCGCATTTGCAGCAGACGACGCAGATGCAGTTGGTATAAATGATCAATCAACGGTGGATAGTGTTTCCACATCTTATGATTTGAGAAATGTGTCTGCTGTTGATGATGTGAAGGTAAGTGCATCAGACGGGTCTGATGTATTGGAGGCCTCCACTACCATTTATGTAGATGCTAATGCTGCAGATGGTGGGGATGGAACAACTCCTGAAACTGCTTTTAAGAATATAAATTCTGCTACACTTAATGCTGTTAGCAGTAATGGTGAGATTATTATTAAATCTGGTACTTATACTGTAAGTGGACTGTCAATTAATAAGAATGTGAAGTTTACTGCTGATGGTGATGTGAATCTAACTACTTCTGGTAATTATTTGTTTACTCAGGGTAGTTCAACTTATACAATTACATTTGAAGGTATTAAGTTTAGAGATATAACAAATGCTAATAGTGCAACAGTTTTCTATACAACTTATTATAATAATGGTTGGTCTTCCACTCAAGGTACTTTAAACTTTAATTATTGTGATTTTATTAACAATAATGGTAAATGTTTAATTTACAGCAGTAATAATGTTAATATAAAAGGTTGCAATTTTATAGAAAACATTGCAACTGGTACTTCTACAAGTTCTATGGCTGGTTTAATTTTCAATTATTATGGTGGTGGAATTACAATTGATATAAGTTATTCCAATTTTATAAATAATGATATTAAAGTATCAAACAACTTAATTGTGGGTGATTTTAGTAATTCTCAAACAACTAACTTTAATTATAACTTTGTAGGTACAAATACAAAATATGCTAATAGTAATGTCTGTAATTATGGAACAATAAATAATGGTGATTACACAATAATTACAGCTTTTGCGGATAGTAGTGAAATCACTGTTGGTGATAGTGCAAATCTTAAAGTTAAATTCACTGATAATAACAATAATGAATTATCAGAAAGTATGGCTAATTTAACCGTAACATTAGCACCTACACTTCTTAACACTGATGAAATAACTGTTACAATTTCAGACAATGTTGGTACTGGCGTATACTCTGCTACACAAGATGGTACTGAAAGTGTTGATGTAAAAGTCAACAGCAACAAAGTGGTCGATTTCACATTTGAAGTTGAACCTGTGCCTGTAGGAACTGTATTTGTTGATGCTGGTTTTGATGGTGTAAGTGATGGTACAAAGGCAAGTCCTTATAAGACTATTGGGGATGCTATAACTAACTTAGGTACAAACACCACAATTAGTGTTAAAGCCGGAAACTATGAACTAAACGATGTCGCTTTAAACACTGATGTAACAATCATGGGTAAAGGTGATGTTGTAATTACTACAACTTCAAAACACTTGAATATTGGAAACAATAAAGTGAACTTGACCAATTTAATATTTAAGGATGCTACTTCCACTTCAATTGTTTCAACTGGTGATTTAAACATTACAAATTGTGTATTTAAAGATAATGCTGGTGAAAACGTTATTAAAACCACTGGTGCTTTAGATATGGCTTACTCTGCATTTATTGGAAATACTGTAACGGATAAAATTGTCAGTGCTGCTTCAGGGGATGTGTCAAATAACTTCTGGGGAAGCAATGCTGATCCTGGCCTAACCGATGTAAGTTATACTAACTGGGCTGTTTTAAACCTTGTTATGGATAGTGAAATATGTGCTGGTGGAGAATACACTGTAAATGCAAAACTCACTGATAACTCAGGAGCTGATTTAGCAGATTCTGTTTCTGGATTTAATGTAACATTTTCAAAAACAAATGATGATGCAACTTTAACTCCTCTAACTGCAACTGTTTCTGATAATGTTGCAAGTGCTACCTATGTTCCAACTGCAACTGGTGTAGACACAATTGCAGTAAGCATTGGTTCACTCCAAGTGGATTCCAAACAGATTACTATCTTAGAAGATGACACTTCAAAAATTTATGTAGATGCTTCAAGAGGTGTGGACGAATCTGGAAGAGGTTCAAAAGCAAAACCTTATAAAACAATTACTTATGCAATATCAAATAATAATGGATTATCTGAAATAGCTATTAATGACGGTGTTTATGAATTTACCACTTCATGTAATATTGCTAAAAATATCAAATTAGTCGCTACAGGCGATAATGCAATTATAAAAGGTACTGGTTCAACTTGTATTTTTACACCTAGCTATTATTATAATATTGAATTTGTTGGATTAACTTTCACTCAAAGTGGTGCTACAGGTTATGCATTCTTCGATTCTACATCTTCAGGTTCTGGAAGTTTAAAAATAATTAATTGTACTTTTACAAACACAACAACTTCTGGATATGGTGCAATTAGAGCATACCAAAAGACAGATATTATTGGATGTACTTTTACAAATATTACATGTACAGGTTCATCAAATTCAGCGGGATATAAAGGTTTCATTGTATTATATGGAGGATCTAGTAATGCTCCTAGCCATACTATGAATTATAATATTTTTGTTGATGTAACTTACTCATCTAGTTTAATGGTAGAAACTTATTATTATAGTAGTCATACTTATTCCAAAGCAAATATTAACTACAATTACTGGGGAAGTAATGATGGTTTAGCTTCAACCAAATACTCCAGTACTGGTGTAACTTGTGATAATTACTTGATTTTAGAGACTAGTGTGGTTACTCCTCCTGTTTTTGTTAATCTTCCAATAGAATTAACAGCTGAGTTTAAAGCTAGTGATGATTCTGCTATTGAACCAAACTTAGTAAACAAACACATTACATTTGCTTCATCTTATGGTAGTACAAGTCCTACAGTTACTTCAATTTCTGACAATAAGATAACTGTTACTTACACTGCGGCTAGTGAAGGTAATGAAAATCTTGTTGCAAATATTGAGGGTGTAGAATTGGCTAAATGGACATTCAATGCTGTTGAAATACCTGCAGGTACTGTGTTGGTTGATGGTGTCAATGGTCATGATGATGCATCTGCTACTGGCAGTGCTCAAAAACCATATAAATCTATCAATTATGCATTAGGCCATTTAGGTGCTAGTGATAATGCTGTTATGGTTCTTGCCGGTGAATACACTTTAAGTGATTATAATGCAATCGCTAAAGGTGTATCTATTGTTGGTGTTGGCAATGTAGTAATCAATTCTACTGGTACAAACCACTTGAATGTTGGTGCTTATGCTGTAACCTTAAATAATCTTGTATTTAAAGGAGCTACTGGAAGTTCAATTATATCTCAAGGTGCATTAAATATTATAAACTCTGTATTCATGAACAATGGTGGAGATTATGTAATCTCAACAGCAGGTAGCGTTGACATTTCATACACAATCTTTGCTGGAAATAATGTAAACTCAATTTCAGCAGCTTCTGGAACAGTTGAAAACAACTTCTGGGGTTCAAACAGTCTTCCTGCATTGACCGGTGTAACAGCACCTACAAATTATGTTGTTCTTGACATGTCTATTCCAAGCATTTCAGCTGCCGATACCTTGCCTGCTGAGACAGACCATGCTGTAATAGTAACATTCAACTCAACTGACGGCACAACTTTATCTGAATTAACTGAAAGTATGCATGACTTTGATGTAACTCTCAGTACCACTTTAGGTGAAGTAACACAAAGCGTTGTGATTTCAGATAATGTCGGTGAAGGAAATTACATTTCAAACGTTGAAGGAGCAGCTGAAGTAAGTTTACCTATTGCTTCTAAAACAATTTCATTTACAGTAGTTGAAAGGGAAGCCGGCAGAATCTATGTTGATGAAGTTAAAGGTGATGATTCTTATGATGAACTTGAAAATAAAAATAAAGCATTCAAAACACTTAATGCAGCAATCGTTGCAAATAACAATGCTGGCGGAGGATATGAGATAATTGTTAATGAAGGAAATTATGACTTAACAGGATTGGATTATGGTGGTTTTGTAATAACTGCTGATGTAAACATTACTGGTAGAGGAAATGTGGTTATTGATGCACAAAACAGATACTTCATGTCTGGTTCATCAAGTACTTCTAAACCTAATGTTGTATTGAATAATTTAACAATTATTAATCAAGGTGCACAATATAATTTCCAAAATGCAAATGATTTAACAATTATCAACTGTACTGTAGCTAATGGAACCGGAACTCAACTTACTAGTTCAATTAATGGTAACATTAAAATCATTAACTCTTCATTTGTTAATTTAACATATTCTTCCAGTACTTTTATTTATAAATCTGGCAGTATTGACATTTTAAATTCAGTATTTGTGGATGTTACAAGAAGCAGCGGAACATATACTTTAATTGGTGGAACTGTTGGTGACATTAACGGTAACTTCTGGGGATCTAACGAAAAACCGACATTTGTTGTTAGTGATTCATCCAAAATCACCAGTTGGATTGCAGCTATTCCTTCATTTGAAGTAACTTCAATTTCAGCCGGTCAAACTCCTACTTTAACTGTTAAATTCATGTCCACCACTGATGGTGAAAACTTCGCTGAATTGGATGGCGAAGTATATTTACCTAAAGCAACTTTAGGTTTGACTTCTGAACTTGAAAACACATTCACTCCTGGTGAAGTGACATTGGAAAATAATGTTGGAACTGTTACATATACTGCAACCAACGACGGTAATGAAGTTATTAACTTAACTGCTGGAGATAATGTAATATATTCATTAGAGCAATACATTAAAGAAGCTAATGATCCTACTGTAATATATGTTGATGAGGTTAACGGTAACAATGACTGGGAAGGTTCTTCAGATAATCCTGTCCAAGACATTAGCACTGCTTTAGGTAAAGTAACAGATACTAGAAAAACTATTGCAGTTTTAGAAGGTTCTTACACTATTTCAGGAACTATAAATAATGATGTAACTATCAGATGGGCTAAACAGGATGTTCAAATTACAGCAACTGATTTAGTCATTGCTGCTGATGTAACATTTGACCATTTGGTCTTAACTTCTGGTAACACAATAACTGTAAATTCAGGTAAAAAATTAACTGTTGTCAATACAACTTTCATTAATAACGCTGGTGTGATTTCATCTGCCGGTGAAGTGGAAATCAAAGAGTCAAAATTCATAAATAACACTGCTGGTGGAAACGATGCTATAATTGCATCCACTGGTGTTGTAAACATCAAATACTCTGAGTTTATTGCAAACGGCAACGGTCAACTTGTAAGTGGTGCTTCTGGTGATGTAAATGACAACTACTGGGGTTCAAATGACAAACCTAACATTGCTACAGCAATCGAACCAACAAGCTGGGTTGCTCTTGTAGTTGAACTTGAAGGAAAAGACAAAGGAATTAATGCAAGTGAAGTTCAAAAAATATCATTTGACTTTAAAAACACAACTGATGGAGATACCTTTACTGATTTGGATGTTGTAATGCCTGCATTGACTGTTGATATTACAAAAGTAATCGGTTCAATTGATTCAAGTGAAATAACCCTTGAAGACAACACTGCAAGCATAACTTATACTGCAACCACTCCGGGTGATGAAACATTAACACTTTCAACTGATGGTGTTGAGTTTGCAACTTATGAGTTTACAGTGGGTACATCCGTTGCAGGTAAAATCTTTGTAGATAAATCTTACACTGGTGGAAGTTCCGACGGTTCCAGATTAAAACCGTACATTGATATTGCTACTGCAATTTCTGGGGCACAATCTGGTAGTGAAATTGTTATATTTGAAGGAACTTACACACATGATAACTATTACAGTGCATCTAAAAACTTAATATTTACTGGTGTTGGTGAGGTAATCCTTACAAGAACTGCCGGTTCTTCAGCTTACCCTTGTATATTTTATTTTGATGGATATACATACACATTTAACAATATTATATTTGCAAATGTTAGTGTGAGTGATAGTAATGTTGGAAGTATTTTCCATAATCCTGCTTCTTCCAGTAATTATGCACCAACAATAAACATTAATAATTGTACATTTGCCAATAACACTGGTGGAAAAGGTGTAATTTATTCTTACACATATGGTCAAATCAACATAGTTGGATCTAAATTCATCAACAACACTGGTTCAGAGGATTTAATTTATTTCTATGGTAATATTTATGCCTCTTTGAATATTGCTTACTCTGCTTTCATTGATAATGAGTATACAACCAAATTAATATACAGCAGAGAAAATTGGAATAATGTCAATTTGAATAATAACTTCTGGGGTTCAAACGACAAACCGACAGACTCTGAGATAGTTTCAAAATTCATTCCAACCACATGGATAGTTGTTGAAGCTGAAATCAATGAAGAAAATATTGAAACATATAAAAACTATGAGGTTACTTTAACTTTCAAATCAACTTCTGATGGTGTTACCAACACATCTTTAGGTGATAATGTGATGCCTGATGTTACCGTAAACTTTGAAGCTAAAAATAACCCAATCACTTCAGAGGCTACTTTATCAAATAATGTTGCAACTGTTGCATTCAATCCAACCGTTGCAGGTTATGAAGATATCCTCATTAATGGCAATACAGTTTTAACAGTATTTATTGAGGAAGGAAACGATCCTAATGTAATATTTGTAAATCAAACTGCTCCTGATGGCGGTACTGGTGGTAAAGATGATCCTTTCAACAAACTTCAGGATGCATTAGCTGCCATTACAGACACTAGAAACAGAATAAGTCTTACAGAAGGATCTTATGAAATTACAGGAACTCTTGATAAGGATGTATCAATTTATGCTTTAAAAACAGCAACTGTCAAGGCAACTGACTTGGTAATTGATGCAAAGGTAAATATTACCAACATAATCTTTGATTGTGGAAATAAAATCACAGTAAATGCGGGTAAAACTTTAAACATTACCGATTCTGTATTTTCAAACAATGACGGTGCAATACAATCCAGAGGTAACTTAATAATTGACCACACCAAATTCCTCTCAAACAAAGCTATTGATGCAAAAGGTGTAATCAACGTTTTAGCAGGTACTGTTAGCATTGCATACTCTGAATTTGTAAACTGCAGTGAAGGTAGTGTAATCGTATACTCTGATGTTGCAGGTACAGTAAACAACAACTACTGGGGAAGCAATGACGGACCAAGTGCTTCAAGCACTTTAACCGCTGATGTTTGGATTAAACTTGACAAGGAAATTCCTTACGCAACTCAAGGTAGCGTATATGATTTAACAATCAAATTCGTAGACAATAATGGAAATGACTTGATTGATGTTGTAATGCCTGACTTGGACATTACTTTAACTCCAGAATTTGGTGAAGTCAAACCAACAAGTGCAGTTATTTCAAACAACGAAGCTACCGTAACATACAATGCTACAACCATGGAAACTGAAAAGGTATCTGTTTTAAGTGAAGGCGTTGAAATCTACAATGCAGAATTTGTTGTTGATGAAAATCCAACTGGTAAAGTATATGTAGGTGAAGGTGGTGTTGATGCTGCAGGTTATGGTTCAAAATTAACTCCTTATGCAACTATTGGATATGCATTAAGCAATTTGGGATCAAACACTGAAATTGTCGTACTGGAAGGTACTTACGCATACACTGGTGTTATTTCTATTAATAAAGACGTAATTATTTCAGGTAGAGGTGCAAAACTTACAAGAACTGGTACTGGGCCATTATTCAATATTTATGTTTATTCTGGCAGTTACCATTATACATTAACCTTGAAAGATTTAATCATTGAAAATGCTACTGCTTCTTCATCCAACAGTGGTGTAATCTATGGATATGGTCCTTCAAGCAACTATGCAAGCACTATAAATATTGTAAATTGTACTTTCAACAACAATACAGGATATTCTGTTGTTTATGGAAGTCAATTTATAAATTTCAATGTAACTGGAAGTGAGTTTGTTAACAATATAGCGACATATGCAATTTATGCTTCAAACTATAATTATGTGGATGTTGAACAAACAGTATTCTATAACAATACATTATCCAGCAATGTCATTGATCTTACTTATAGTTGGAATTCCGCAGGAAATGGTGATTTGGAATTCAAGGCTTACAATAACATATTCATTGCCAATGGCAATTCCCAAGTAATTTATGCTACTTCATCAGGTACAAATGATATTAACTACAACTACTACGGTAACAATAACATTTCTGCTGTAAAACCTGCTAATGTAAACATTAATGGCTATGCAATTTTAAAAACAACAATGAGCCTAGATGATTTGGCTGTAGGTGATAGTGCAATTGTAACATTGAAATTTGCTGATAAAGATGGTAATGATTTGGATTCAATGCCTGCTGTAACCCTAAACTTGGATAAAGTTTTAGGTGATATTGACAGTCCAGTATTCCTGGATGGTAATGGTGCAACAGCAACCTATACCACAGTTTCTCAAGGTGATGAAACAATTACAGTTAAATATGGTGAAACTGCTGTTGAAACATTGAAGTTCTATGTGGATGAATCACCTGAAGGAAAAATCTATGTAGATGAACAGTCACAAGCTCAAACTCCTACTGGTTCAAGAGATGCTCCATTTAAAACAATTGCTGATGCAATTGCAAAAAATACTGCTTTAGGCGGTAACCAAACTATTGTAATTAGAAAAGGAACATACGAATTAACAAACGCTGAAATCTTAGATAATATAACTATAAAGGCGCATGATGATGTTGTAATTAATGGTAATGGGGCTAATGTCCTAACAATCAAAGGCAATGCTAATGTAACATTAATTAATGTAAACATTGTTGGTGCTAAAGATGCAATCAAAACAGAAGTAAACACAAAATTGGATATTGTCAACTCCACATTCACAGACAATGATGGTGTTTTACTCTCCAATGGAGAAACTACAGTTTACAGAACAGTATTTGCTGAAAACGCAGGTACTGTAATTAAAGCTGAAGCAGGTAGTATGGATATTAGCTATTCAGTATTTACCAAAAACACTGGAAGCTTAATTGAATCCACTATTACCACAACTGCCAACAATAACTTCTGGGGTACAAGCGAACAGACAACTATTGAAAATGTAACTATTGCCAAATGGGTAAAAGTTACAGCAACCTTAAATGAAGCTCCAAACATTTTCACTGATAATTCATATGATGTAGATGTTAAATTCGTTTCATCTGATTCAGGTGTCTTAGATATGCTTCCGGATGTTGAAGTTCAATTAACATCACAATTTGGTAGTGAATCTGATTTAATCATTAGTGGAAATGAAGCTACTGGTCAGTTCATAATATATCAAGAAGGCAGTGACCGTATTGATGTTACACTCAATGATATTGTTTTGGCTTCAATTGATGTAACTGTCAGTGAAGATGAATCATTCAGAATCTATGTAAATAAGACTGGTGACGATGATACTGGTGTTGGTTCACGTGCTAATCCTTATCAATCAATTACAAGAGCTTTACAAGATGTAAGTGGTTCAAAATATGAAATTGTTGTCAATGAAGGTGTTTATGAAATTGATGGTAAATATTCAATTACAAAAGATGTTTCAATTATTGGTCGTGGAACTGTTGTTTTAACAAGAACTGGTAGTGGTGTATTATTTGATGCAGAAGCATATAGTGTTGCTAGTGTGGCTAATTTAAAATTAGCTAATCTGATTATTGAAAATGTTACTACTACATATAATGGAGTTATTTCCTATGCTGGATATTATAGTTCTTTTGATGGTACTAAATACAGCAATTTAACTATAATCAACTGTACATTTAATAACAATAAGGGTCAATATGGAGTTATTTATACTTCCATGTACTCTAATTTAAACGTAACTGAATCTACATTCTTCAACAATACTGAAGCTTACACCTATTCCGGAGGACTTATTACTTTCGGTCCTACAGGTTCATCAGGTTCAGTATATGTCAATAAGATTAGCATAAACTATAACAACTTCATTAATAATACTGCAAACAACATAATTTTCTCCCGCGTTAGTGGTGATATAGATTACAACTTCTGGGGAAGCAATGAAAAGCCTATTAGTAATACAGATTATTCATCTTACTTAACACTAAACAACTGGGTTGTAGTTACTCCTTCAACCACAGCTGATGAAATCTATGAAGGTTCAGACTATGAAATCACTGCAGTATTCAACTACACTGCTGATGGTACTACATTACTTGCTTTAGGTAAAGCAATGCCGGATTTAACAATTAACTTAGTCTCCAACTTTGATGAATATGATCCAAACACTATTACAATCTCTAATAATGTTGGAAACACAACCTACAAAGCATCCGCTTCAGGTGATGAATTAATCAACTTCACTGTTGCAGATACAAAAGTATGTGAGTTAGCATTTACTGTATTGGCTAAATCTACTCCTGTTGTGACTATTGATGTTGGTGAGGCAATATTATTTAATGATGTTGAAGCTAATGTGACTGTCAAATTCGGTGATGAAAACGGTACTGGTAGTGTTAAATTAGTGGTTAATGGTGAAGTTGTTGATACTGTAGTATTAGAGGATGGTGTTGCCAAATTCACTATTCCTAAAGCTCTGATTAAAGCAGGTGAAAATGAAATCGTTTCACTATTCACTTCAGATAATGTTAAATACGCTGATAATACCACTTCACAGACATTCGATGTTGATTTGTTAACTCCAACAATCACTGTAACTTTAACAGATGATGTCAACATCACTAAAGATGCTGAACTCACTATTACTGTTGAAGGTACTGG
>CAZOYH010000002.1:4101-12063 GCA_964583995.1 uncultured Methanobrevibacter sp. | reverse complement strand
TACCTACAGGTAACGTCACTGTCAAATTAGGTGATATTGAATACCCTGCTGTTGTTTTAACAAACGGTGAAGCAACTGTAATTGTTCCAAAAGAAAACTTAACTGAAGTTAAAGAGTACACTGTTAATGTAACCTACAACCCTAACGGTGATAAGAATTACACTTCTAATTCCACTTTATTCAGCTTCAATGTAACCTACTGGAACATGGCAATTGCATTCGGAAATATCGAAAGCGTAAATGTTGGCCATAACATTACTTTCGACATATCTGCTGTTGGTGAACAATCATTTGCTGAAAACTTCACTGTAGTTATTAAGAATGCTACAGGTGCTACTGTTGCAACAATATCCACTGCTTTGGTAAATGACGGAACCTTAAAAGAGGTTGAATTCGAGCTTCCAATCGGAGCATACACCGCTGAGATTTCATATCCTGGTGATGGAAACTATTCTGCAAATTCAACTGTAAGCGGCCAATTTGCTGTAATGGGAGTCATTGAAAAACTCACTATTGAAATTGCTGAGGTAACCTATCCTGAAAGAGCTGTTGCTGTTGTAAACGCATCCGTTGACGGTGAATTTAACATAACTGTTGAAGGAAAAGACTACACTGTAACCGTTTCACAAGGTACAGGTAATGTAACATTAGACCTTTTAGCAGCTAAAGACAATTATGCTGCTAGTGTCAGAAACATCATGCCTCAATATAATGATAAGGACAATGATACAACATTCAATGTTAAACTAGGAACTATTATTGCTGAGTTTACCATTGAAAATGTTGCTTATCCTGCTAACGCTACTGCATACATCACTGCAAACAAAGATGGTGATTATGTAATTAAACAGGGCACTACTGAAATTGCCACTGTTACAGTTGAAAACGGCCAAGGAAATATTACTTTCGACATTCTTCCGGTTGCAGAATACACTTATGAATTAATAGCTCCAGTTGATGTAAACTACACTAACAGCGGTGCAAGCGTCAACTCAACCAAATTCAATGTAACCAACGGTACCATTGAAGTTAACCTGACTGTTGAAGACGTATACTACAATAACACTGCAAATGTATTTATTAACGCATCTGTTGGAGGAACATATGCAATTAAAGTGCTCAACGAAACAGGAAGTGTTGTCAATTCAACTGATGTAACTCTTGTTAGCGGCGTTGCCCAAATCCTTCCGGTCAAACTTTTAACTCCTGGTAAATACACAGTTAATGTAACTACTGTTGTTGTCAATTATAATCCTGTAGACTTAAACAGAACTTTTGAAGTCAAAAAAGGTATTGTTTTCTACAATGTCACTGTTGAAAACTACATTTATAATTCAACCAGAAAAGCTACAATAACTCTTGAAACCAATATTGTTGGAACTGCAGGTAAAGGTTATACAATATTCATTGATGATGTTGTCTTAGCTAACCTCACAGGTGCAGCTGACAACAAGACTGTCCAAACAGGTGTTTTAGCAGCTGGAAACTACACAATTAAGGTTGTTCCGATTTCTGCTGATGAGGCATTCACATACTATGAATTTGGAAGTGCTTCAAACTCCACTAATTTAACAGTCAGCCCTGCAAAAGCAGTATTTACAGTTGAAGTTCCATCTTCAGTTGACTATCCAAATAACGTCACTTTAACAATTGTAACCGACACTCCGGGTACATATATTGTTGCCCTTATTGATGCTGAAGGTAAAGTTGTAAAAACAGAACCTGTAATTGATGTTTTAAAAGACACTCCAAAATATGTAAACATTACCGGTTTGGATGCTGGTAACTATACTGCAAACGTAACTTCCGTTTCAAGCCAAAACTACACTGCAGTAACAAACACCAGTGACGTGTTTGTAGTTGCAAAAGCAGCAAATACCTTTGAAGCTAGTGTTTCAAATGTTGTCTATCCTGATGTTGCAAAAGTAGTTATTACCTCTGGAAGGGAAGGTAATTACAACATTACTGTAACTAAAGGCAATGCTACTGTTTTCACTACTAATGGAACTGTAGTTGCTGGTAAAACTTCTGTAAATATTACCTTGCTTGATGCTGGAGAATATAACTTCACAGTCACATATGAAAATGAAAACTACACTGCAAATCCTGTAAACGGCACATTCACAGTTATAAAAGGTGTTCCTGTTATTACTGTCAACGCTACCGGTGCAACTTATCCTCAAACAGCTCTTGTAAACATTACAAGCAGCATTGCAGGTGACTACACCCTAACAATCGGTACTTTCACCACCAACGGTACTTTCACAGCTGGTGAAGTAAAATCCATCAATGTTGATGTATTGGCAGCAAACACTTATGACGTTGTTGTAGACTACGCTGAAAACACAAATTACAATGCAACAAGAGTAACCGGCAGTTTAACCATTGAAAAAGCTGTACCAGTAATATATCTTGAAGTCGACACTACTGAAATACTTGAAAACGCTACCCTTACAATTACAATTCCATATGCAACAGGAACTGTAAAAGTAAACGGTAGGGATGTAGAGCTTAATGACAGTGTTGCCAAATATAATATTGGTATTCTTAAAGCTCAAACCTATGAGTTAACTATCATTTACGGCGGTAACGATAATTTAACACATGGTGATAACTTCACTTCATTTACTGTTGACAAATTACCATCAAACCTCGTTGTCAGTGTAGAAAACACCACTTATGGTGTTGATCCGGTAATGGTCATTACCCTTGACAACAAGGAAAGCGTAATTGTCACATCAGTACTTGATGATACTGAAGACAGCTTTACAATAACCAACGGTACAATATCCAAAACTTTAACCGGTTTGGATGCTGGAAGACACAACGTTACTATTACATATCTTGGATCAGACGTTTATCAAAATGAAACTGCAACAGCATACTTCACTATCGGCCAGTCCGACATTAATGTTGATGTAAGTAGTTCTGATGTAACCTATCCTGACTCTGTAACCGTAACAGTAACTGCTGATGCTAGCGGCATATACAACTTGACTGTTGGAAATAAAACACAAGAAATCACTCTTGTAGCTGATACAGCTCAAAACTTCACCTACACTTTAGCTGCAGGAACATACAACATAACCCTTTCCCGCGCTGAAAGTGAAGAGTACTACTCTGTAAGCAAAACAATAAACGTGACTGTTGCTAAAGGAAGCGTTAACATTACTGTTGTTTCAGCTGATGTAGTCTATCCTGGTGTTGTTGTTGCAACCGTAACATCTGATGTAAGCGGCAAATACACTGTAAGTTTAGCTAATGCAACCAAAGAAGTAACTCTTGAAGCAGGTATTGCTCAGGATGTCACATTCGATAAAGTAAATGCTGGTAATTACACTATTACTGCATCATATGCTGAAAGTGAAAACTACACAGCTACAAGTCAAACTAAAGATGTGAAAGTTTCAAAAGGAGATATCGTTCTAACAATCAATGCCGGTGATGTGACCTATCCTGACAACGTTACTGTAACTGTAACTGCTGATGTTGCAGGCGAATACAGTTTAAAAGTTGGAAACGATACTAAAGCAATTACTCTTGAAGCTGGTGTTGCTCAAAACTTCACATACGCTTTAGCTGCTGGAACATACACTTTCACTGTTTCATGTCCTGAAAGTGATAACTACAATGCGGCAAGCGCAAGTGATAATGCAACTGTTGCAAAAGCATCTATCACTTTAACTGTAGGTGCAAGTAACGTAACATACCCTGAAAAAGTTACTGTAACTGTAACTGCTGACGTTGCAGGTGAATACAGTTTAACCGTTGGAAATGATACTAAAGCAATCACTCTTGAAGCTGGTGCTTCTAAAGACTTCACATACAGTTTGGGTGCAGGAACTTACGCAATCACAGTTTCCCGCGCTGAAAGTGAAAACTACACTGAAGTAACAAAAACAGCAAGTGTAAATGTTGCTAAAGTTGAAAATACTACTGTAACTGTTGAAGCCAACACTCCTGTTGCAGGTGAAAACCTTACTGTAAGTGTAACTCTTCCAGCTGATGCTACCGGAAAAGTTAGCGTAAAATTAGGAAATGACACCTACACAGCTGATGTTGTAAACGGAACTGCAACTCTAAGCATTCCAACAGACGCTGCAGGAAACTACACTGCCACTGTTTCATACAGCGGTGATGATAACTATGATTTTGCATCAAGTGAAGTTTCAGTTACTGTTAAAGTTCAAGGTGTAATAATTGCAGAAAACATCAAACGTGGTGTAAACAGTCCATACGACTACTTAGCTACATTAGTTGATGCTGACGGTAAACCTATCAGTGGTGTGGAACTCACATTCAACATTGCAGGTGAAACCTACACAGCAACCACTAATGCAAGCGGTATTGCTACTGTAAGTGCAGGTTTAGGTCTTGTTGATGGTAATGCTACAGTTTATGATGTAACTGTAACTAACCCATACACTCTTGAAAACACAACTGCAACAACTACTATCGTACCTAGACTTATTGTAGTATCAGGTGATCTCACTGCAGATTACCTTGAAAACCCTCCATATGTTGTTCAAGCAATTGGAGATGACGGTAATCCTGTTGGTGAAGGTGAAGTTGTACAAGTAATCTTTGCAGGTTTCGGATACAACTTAACAACCAACGCTTCTGGTCATGTAGTGAGAACTATTGGTTTAGCTCCTGGTATGTATGCTGTTAAAGCATGCTATGAAGGTTACAATACTACTGCTACTGTATTCATAGTAAAACAGGTATTAAAAGTAACTTCCGGTACTCTTAAAAAGACTGCTAAATCATACACTCTTAAAGCTACACTTAAATCCAGTAACGGTAAAGCTTTAGCTGGCAAACAGGTAAAACTCACCTTCTACGGTAAGACATATACTGTTAAAACCAACTCTAAAGGTGTTGCTTCATACACTATTAAAACAGGTGTAATTAAAAAACTCAAAGCTGGCAAAACCTACGTTATTAAAGCTAGATACGTAAATGATATAGTCAAAGGAAAAATTAAAGTTGTCAAAAAATAGAGTTATATAAACACAAACCCTATTTTTCTTTTTTTATTTTTTAAACCCATTTATATTGTCTATTTTTTAAAACTGTCTATAGTTCTGTTTTTGCTGTTTTTCAAAATGTATTTATGTCCGGATAACATATTATGACTACATTTTAAAAGAATTTCTGAACCGGTGATACTATGGCTCGAAAATCATTCAACGAAAAACTCAACGATTCAAAAGACATTCCTAAGATAATTAAACTTACAGATGAAAAATCAATTAAACGATATGGTGGAAGCAAATGCTTATAGCACCACCCATAGAATACAATAATATAATGGCACATATACCTTCAGGTAAGGTAATTACCTCAAGAGATAAGAAAGTATCTTGCTGGAAAATACGATGCCGAGTTTGCATGTCCTAGGACTGCAGGAATATTTATCAGCCTTGCAGCACAGGCAAGCTGTGAGTGGGAAACTGACAGGATTCAATTCTGGAGAACCTTAAAAGCCGACGGTGAGCTCAATCCAAAATACCTGGCGGAATCGAATACCAAAAAGGAAAAGTTAGCCTCAGAAGGCCATAGCTTCACAACCAAAGGCCGCAAAAACATCAGATATTTTGTCGAGGATTATGAAAATTTCTTATATGATTTAAGATAAACTATTAACTGATGAATCTGATTGAAAAAACATTAAGGTCTGTTGCGGAAAACCCGAAATATATTTTTAGGCTGACAATTCAGGGAATAATGGTCGGCATATTTGCAGGACTCATGGTATGCCTGTACAGGTTTTTATTATACGGGTCTGAAAGTGTTTTAAGAAATTATTTAAGCATCATAAATGGAAACCTATTGTATACACTTCTGTTTTTTATAGCTTTGGCTATTATGGGTCTTCTGATTGATTTTATTATAAAATGGGAAAGGGACTCTGCCGGAAGCGGAATACCTCAGGTTTACGCTGAGGTAAAAGGTCACATGGAAGCCAATTGGCTTAAAGTTTTAATTTCAAAAATTGCAGCTGGTGTCATAACTGCATTGGGTGGTCTTTCACTTGGTCCTGAAGGCCCTTCAGTCCAGATAGGTGGTATGGCAGGTAAAGGAATAGCCAAACTTTTTAAGGGATCTAAAACTGATGAGTTACGTTTGATTCTTGTAGGCTCAGCAGTCGGTATTACAGCTGCATTCAACGCTCCCCTTGCAGGAGTGATATTCGTTTTGGAAGAGATTAACCATGGATTTGACAAAACATTGGTTTTTATAGCACTCGTATCGGCCATTGTGTCTGATTTTATATCAAAAATCATATTCGGCCAGCAAACAATATTGTCATTTCCGGTTTTAAACATTCCCCTTGAATATTACTGGATTTTAATCATTTTAGGAGTTTTCATAGGTCTTTTAGGCTACATTTACAATGTAGGTATGATAAAATCATCTGAAGTTATGGACAACCTTAAAATCCCTTCATGGCTTAAGTTCGTATTGGTATTTATGATATCTGGTGTTGTGGCATTGACAATACCTGAAATAAGTGATGGAGGACACTTCATGATGGACATGCTTGATGTGGCAATTCCGTCATTGGGAGTATTAGTTTTACTTCTGGTTTTAAAATATCTTTTTTCAATGTTTTCATTTTCATCAGGTGCTCCCGGAGGAATATTTTTACCTATTCTTGTTTTAGGAGCCTATATTGGAGCAATATTTGGAAGCGCAGTGGTTCCGCTCTTTGGCTTTGAACATGATTTAATCTATAAATTCATTATAATTTCAATGGCGGGATTTTTTGCTGCAACTGTCAGATCTCCAATTACAGGTGTGGTATTATTAGCTGAAATGTCCGGTTCAACAGAATCTCTGGTTGCAATGGTAATCGTTTCACTTATAGCTTATGTTGTTCCGACCCTTCTTGGAAATCCTCCAATATATGAATCATTATATGACAGATTATTATTATCCAAAAACAGGGAATTTATTAAAAAACCCTCAAAACATGTCTTATCAGAATATATTGTTCCTTTAGACTGTAACTATATAAATTTTAAAATCAAGGACATTCCATTCCCGAAAAATGCAATTGTAGTATCCCTAATCAGAAACGGAAAATATGTAATTGCAAATGAGGATTTAAACATAAAATATGGCGATCAGATTCAGATACTGGCAGATGTAAATGACTATCCATATATTAGACAGGAAATAGAGGAGCTGTTCGGTGGTTAGATGAGTTTGATTTTTAAAAGAAAAAGCGTTCGTAAGTTTACCGGTGAAGAAGTAAGTGATGATTTGATTAAAAACTTGCTTAAGGCAGGTATGCAGGCACCTTCATCCTGTAATGCGCAGCCATGGGAGTTTATAGTTGTCTCAAAAGCTGAGGATAAAGAGGCAATTTCTAAAATGCATCGCTTTGCAAAACCCGCTGGTGAAGCGTCAAAACTGATAGTTACATTAGGTAATCTAAATGAGGCGAAAATTCACGGGATGATTGAACAGGACCTTGGAGCATGTAATGAAAATATATTATTGCAGGCGACTCATGAGGGACTTGGTGCCGTGTGGTTGGGTTTTCATCCGATAGAAGATAGGACTTTGAAACTGAAAAAGTATTTGAATATTCCGGATTATTGCATTCCATTTTCAGTAATCTGTGTGGGATGGCCGAAAGAGAAAAGTGAAGTGAAACTCAGATATGATGAATCCAAGGTTCATTTCGATAGGTATTAAGATTTGAAGAGTTATGATTCGTATTTTTTGTCAATTTCTTTGCTATGTTTTAGGAGTTTTGCGCGGAGTTCTTTGTTTCTTTTTTCTCTTCTTGCTTCACGTTCTTCTTTAAGTTCTTTAAGTGCTTTTCTTGCTCTTTTTTCTGGTACGAATAACATTGTTTCACCTTTTTAACTGATTAAATGTTTGTTTTGTTTTGATTCGTATTTTTTGTCAATTTCTTTGCTATGTTTTAGGAGTTTTGCGCGGAGT
>CAZOYH010000002.1:0-4001 GCA_964583995.1 uncultured Methanobrevibacter sp. | reverse complement strand
TCTTTGTTTCTTTTTTCTCTTCTTGCTTCACGTTCTTTTTTAAGCTCTTTTCTTGCTTCAATTGCTCTTTTTTTTGGTACGAATAACATGGTTTCACCTTTTTAACTGATTAGATGTTTGTTTTGTTATAATCCGTGTTTTTTATCATATTCTTTGTCCCATTTCATTATTTTTTCATGAAATTCTTCACGTCTTGCATTACGTTCAGCTTCACGTTGTTCTGAGAGCTCTTTTAATGCTTTTCTTGCTTTTTTCTTTGGCACGAATAACATATTTTCACCTTTTAAACTGTTTAATGTTTGTCATATTATAATCCGTGTTTTTTGTCAAACTCTTGGCTATATTTTAAGGCTTTTGCATGAAGTTCTTTGTTTCTTTCTTTTTGCCTTTCTTTTTGTTGGTTTGCAAGTTTTTTTAATGATTGTCTTGCTCTTCAGGTACAAATAACATATTTTCACCTATATTCATTAATTATTTCACTTCATATTATTTAAATATTATATTTTTATTATTTACCCATTTGAAATTATTTACTTTTGTTATTATTGCAATATCTGTTTCACAACTCACTGTTTCAAGTTCTAAAGATAATTTCTGTTTTAATGAAGTTAATTTTATCATATAATCTGCTAAATTACAAAGTATTTGGGTAGGTAAATATTCAAGCGATTTTGATGTTGAATTTAATGTTTTTAATTTGAAATTTTTTATGTTTTTTGTTAATTCATTATATTCGTCATTAATGGTTATTTCAACTAGATCCATAATTTTTTCTATTGTTTTTTCATCAAATTTTTCCTTTTTCAAATACCATTTAACATTATTGATAATATTTGCATTTGATTCGTCTATGAAATCTATAAATTCATTCTCAAATTTTGAACTCACTCCAGTAATAAAACTATATGCTTCCTCATTAATAGCAAACACTTTGATTAGGGGTTCTCTTGAGTTTTCTCTTGAATCCACTTCTTCATAGATTAATTTTCCATTGTCATTGCAGAAGATATTGATTTCAAAAAATGATGGATAATAGTTTTTTTCATCAAATCCAACAAATATCACTCCACTTCCTTCAAAAGATAATTCATAACTGAATATTTCCCATAATATCTGATTATATTTTCTTTTGCTGTCATTTGGGATAATGTCAAAAAATTCACTGTCAAAATTAGCATATTTTTTGACGAATGGGAGCAGTTCTTTTCTTTTTTTGTAGGAAATCACATCTTCAAATCCGTAATCATTAATTTCTTCTACTATATTTTCTTTAAATGAGTCTAAAACCCATCTTAGATATTCATCTGAACTTGTATGTTCAGTATTTTTTTCTAAATAACTGATAAAACCATCTTTAATTTGCTTTATGGATTTGATGTTTTCAAAATCTAGTGTTTTTGCAAACTCTCCAATTAAAGTCTCAAGTGAAATGTCTTCAAAGTCTATATATCCGTTAATCATCACAGCAACTGGAAAATTCTTATCAAGGTGGAATATCTTTTTTCCGGTGGTATATGATTTGTTGTCCGGAGTGGTTATTGCCAGATCGCTTCCAACTACTGCAACGTCTTTTGTTAATATTAGTGATTGTGCAGTCATTTTTATACCTCGATTTTTAATTGAACTGCTGATAATATAAGTTTTTCTAATTGGATGTATCAATATTGTCTGATTGTAAAAATAACGAGTTTAAAGCAATATTGCTTTTGAAAAATTTTAGACAAATATAAATAATAATAAAAATAAAATTTTAATCAGTAACTTAAAAGTTATAAGTTAGAATATTATGAGGTTAGACTATGGTAAGTGTAAACATAGAAGCTAAAAAAACCGTAGATGTAATGATTGAAAAAGCTGATGAATTAAACATCGCTGTTGCAACTTTAGAAAACGGCGCTACTGTTTTAGACTGTGGTGTTAACGTTGACGGAAGTTTTAAAGCAGGAGAACTTTATACTAAAGTTTGTCTTGGTGGACTTGCGGATGTTGGAATTTCAATTCCTGGAGACTTGTCTGAAAAATTCGCGCTTCCTTCTGTAAAAATCAAAACCGACTCACCTTCCATTTCAACTTTAGGTTCCCAAAAGGCAGGCTGGTCAGTTTCTGTAGGTGATTTCTTTGCATTAGGTTCAGGTCCTGCAAGAGCAATCGCTTTAAAACCAGCTGAAACCTATGAAGAAATTGATTATGAAGACAAAGAAGCTGATTTAGCTATTTTAACATTAGAAGCTGATGTATTGCCTGGTGAAGACGTAGCAGCATACATCGCTGAAGAGTGTAATGTTAAAACTGAAGACGTATACTTACTTGTAGCTCCGACTTCTTCACTTGTAGGATCCATTCAAATCGCAGGAAGAGTCGTTGAAAATGGAACCTATAAAATGCTTGAATTCATCAAATTCGACGTAACCAAAGTAAAACATGCAGCAGGTATCGCACCTATCGCACCGGTTGACCCTGACGGACTTAAGGCTATGGGTAAAACCAACGATGCAGTATTGTTCGGTGGAAGAACATATTACTATGTAGAATCCGAAGAAGGCGATGACATTGCGGCTGTTGCAGCACAACTACCATCTTCTGCTGCTGACGGATATGGTAAACCATTCTTTGACGTGTTTAAAGATGCAGGATTTGATTTCTATCAAATTGACAAAGGAATGTTTGCTCCTGCTGAAGTAGTCATCAATGACTTAACTACCGGTAAAATGTATAAGGAAGGATTTGTAAACGCAGAGTTACTTAAAAAATCCTTCGGTGTAGACGAATAGATTTTCGTCTATTTTTCTTTTTCTTTTTTTGTAAAACTGGCTTTTTTTAATTAATTTTAAATACTATTAGGTTTAAATATTATTTTATCTCAATAAATGAGAATAAATTTTTTTAAAGGTGTATAACATGGAAATTATGGATATTATTAAGGAATCTTTTGTTTTTCCTTCACAAGATTTAGGTAAACTTGCAATATTTATTGTTTTAACAATTATCGTTGCAGGCCTTGCTGTTGGAGGGGTAATCTCAACAGTATTTGGTATAATGGATACTGGGGCATACGCTATCGTTGGAGCTATCCTATTCATCATAGCTTTAATCTTAGGTTTCATCACCTCCGGTTATCAGATAAGTATTATTAAGTCAGGTATAACTAATTCAGATGCTCCTGAATTCGAATGGAAGAAAAATTTAATTGACGGAATATACAATTTAATTATCAACATCGTTTACTTCATTATCCCTGCAATTATCGTTTTAATTGTCGGATTCATTACTAACGTGCCGGGTAACATTCAAGCTATAATCGAAGAGTCTGTTACTTCTTCTGTAAATGCTACTGCAGCTGCAAACACAACAGTTCCTGCTGTAAGTGCAGTATCTGAAACTTTAATGGGTAATTTAGTATCTTCTCTTGCTATTACAGCTGTTGTTGCTGTTATCTTATTTATTATCTTTGCATTTATCCAGACTATGGCTCAGGCAAGATTAGCAAACACTGACAGTTTAGGTGAAGCTTTAAACATTCCTGAAGCATTCAAAGACCTTGGAAGAATCGGTTATGGAAAAGTCATTGCAGTTGTTATTCTAGTTGTAATTGTAACTGTTGTAATCAATGCAATCATCGCATTAATTGCAAATTACGTTCCTGCAATAGGTATTGTTTCAATTATCGTAACTCCATACCTTACATTCTTTGCATACAGAGCAACAGGATTATTATATTCTGATATAGCTTAAGGAAATTCAATTATTTCCTTACTTTTTTTTATTTACTTTTTTTAACAAAGTTTTTATTTTATCAAAGTCATAATTATTAGTATTGGAGATGTATATTATGACTGATTTAAAAGGTACAAAAACAGAAGAAAACTTACAGGCAGCTTTTGCTGGTGAATCTCAGGCACATACCAAATACCAATATTTCGCAGCAAAGGCAAAAGAAGAAGGATATGTTCAAATCCACGATATTTTCATGGAAACTTCCAAAAACGAAAGGGAACATGCTA
>CAZOYH010000001.1:0-43636 GCA_964583995.1 uncultured Methanobrevibacter sp. | reverse complement strand
TAATATTTACCAATTATGAATTTATAATATAACTCTCAAAAATTTAATCAATATTATATTTTTAAGTAATTCAGTCCAACTCTGGAAGTCAAATTAAGCAGTATAAATTTTTTAAGAGGATTGCATGAGTAGTGTAAAAAAGATTTTTGCAAATATGAACTGGCTGGTATTTTCACAGATTATTGTTACATTATGCGTATTCATATGAACAATAGTGATAGCTAGATATCTGGGCGTTGGTGAATATGGCATTTACGGTTTTGCAATTTCTCTAACTGGAATATTAATCATCATAGCCGATTTTGGAATAAATACTCATATCGTGAGAAATGTAGCAACAGACAACAACATTGCCTCAAAATATCTAGGCAATGCAATTCCTCTAAAATCAGTTTTCGCCGCTGCAACGTTAATTTTAACATGAGTAATTCTATTTTTGATGCAATGCAATGAAATTACAATTAAAGTTACACTGCTTTTTGCAATTGCAACTATAATCCTATCTTTCATTAATCTACTTAAAGGAGCATTTCAGGCATTTGAAGAAGTCAAATATCAGGGTATCGCTGAAAGCATTCTGCACGTAATCCTTTTGGTTTTCATCATAATCACAATTCACACAGACATAGGTATCTTTGGAATTGCCATATCATATATTCTAGCCAATCTGATTACCTTGGCTTATCTCTATTATACCTTAACAAATAACATTATCACTCCCAAATATGAGTTTGACAGGTATTTTTGTAAAAAAATCACAATGCTATCCATACCATTTGCAATTACAGGGATTTTATATTCTGCAAATTACTTCATTGACATCATAATGCTTGAAAAACTTGTTGGAAACTATGCAGCCGGAATATACAATGCAGTATATAAATTAATTCCCGTGCAGAATCTTTTGGTTTCGGTTTATAGTGCAGTAATCTTTCCTGTAATGAGTAAACTTTTCAAAAGGCATGAAGAATTATTGATATTGAGCTATGAAAAATCAGTTAAATATCTTCTGATGCTTATAATCCTATTCAGTGTTCTGATTGTAATTTATTCACCCTCCCTAATCCAGTTGATTTATGGATTTGAATATGAAGCGGCTTCAACAGTATTGCCTATTTTGATTTGGACAGTCAGTCTTTTGTTTGTTCTGGCACCTGGAACCAACCTGTTGAATTCGTCTCACAAGGAAATTGTCGTTAATAAGATTTATATATTTGGAGCAATCATCAACGTTGCCTGAATCTAATTTTCATTCCATTTTTTTCATATTATGGTGCTGCGATTTCGACAATCATAAGTTATGCATTAATCCTTGTAATACAGAGAATCGTAATTTATAGACTCGGTCACGGTTTCAACAAAAATCTCTATTTTGACATAGTCAAAATAATTGTAGGATCTTTAATTTTAGGAGTTCTCTTTAATTTCATAACCCCAAACATGTGGCTGGCAATCCCTATTGGAATTGTAATATATTTCCCGTTGATATACCTTTTAGGAGCATTCGACAAGGACGATAAACACATAATCAAAGAGATTTTAGGCAAAAAATAGGTATTAATTATTCTCCATTTTTAAGCGTTTCAACCATGTCCAACTTTTTGATTTTGCCTGAAAACATCAAGTTAACAATTATGGATAGGGAAAATGTAATTATTCCTGTTATAATCAATGTTGTAATAGATATGGAAGGTATCAAGTAATATGAATCTCCTGATGACTTCCATATTGTTTTTAGGATAAAACTTCCTATAGGAACACCTAAAATGAATCCGATTGTTGTAAACCACAGGTTTTGAGTCAATAACAGCTTTCTTAAGGTCTTCGTTTTAAATCCCAAAATCTTTAATGTAGCAATTTCCTTTTCTATTTCCGTAAATGACAACAGCCCTAAGTTATAAAGTACAATCACTGCTAGAATGGATGCAAATGCAGTTAGGATATATATCAGTAACCATGCAGCTTGTATAAGTCCCTGCCAACTTCCGATTCGGGATTCCTTATGGGTATAAGATTTTATTGCAGAATAATTTTTATCAACATGCTCCGATGTCATAATACTTGTTGGAGTATAATTCAAACCCAAATCCTCAAGCTTATCCTTTGACATGACCAATCCTTGAGTATTTGGATCTGCATGAATTTTATCTATTTTTATTTCAATCCATCTGTTTGAGTCCATCAAATGCCATCTTACAGTATCGCCAACACCAACACCTAAAAGTTCTGCCATCTTTCTGGACATGGAAAATTCATCATCCCCTATTTCAACTCTGTTCCAGTCATCATCGGTTGGCGTTATCTGATCTCCCCCATCCAAAACTAAAAGCGTACCATGCTTTTTAACTGTCGATGATTCAATTTCAATGACGGTTTTCATAATCTTCTCACCATTAACCTCTTTTGCAACTTCATCAACTGCAGATGAGTCGGCATCGCTATCTATAATCAGTTCAGAATCATAATGATTAATATATTCAAAGTTCCATTCTGTCAGCTCATTCATTGAATCATTCAGACCGAATGCACATATCAAAAGTGAAGTGCAACCTATTATCCCAATTATAGTCATCAATGACCTGGATTTATTTCTTCTGGCATCACGATAATTCCAGCGTATATTGAATGACAGTTTAGACCAAAAACCACATCTTTCGATGAAACCTTTTTTGAATGTATTAGGAGATTTAGCCCTAATAGACTGTGAGGGACTTTCATCTGAAATACTTTTGGCTGAATAGTATGAAACAGCCAAAGACATTATAATCATCAAGATAGCCATATAAACAAAATCCATACTCCAAACCACTTTCCATGAAGGCAATATGAATATATGTTTCATTACAGGATAAACCAAATTGGGCAATGCCATAGGCCCTAAAATCAAACCCAAGAGAGATCCCAACAGAACCATCCAGAAACCATAAGACAAATAATGCCAAATTATGGAACTGTTTTTAAATCCATTAGCTTTAAGGATACCAATTTGTGTTCTTTGGTGCGAAATAATCCTTGTCATTGTTGTTAGAAGTATCAACATTGCAACCAGAATAAATACAAATGGAAAAATGTCTCCCATCATTTTCTGCAGCGTAATCTGATTTGTAAATTGACTTACACTTGTATGTTCGGATTTTTGAAGAAAAGTGGCATAATATCCATCTAAACGATAAGACAATAACTCACCATAAGTTTCTGCATCTCCTTTAAATTTAACATTTAAAACATTGTATGGTACATCGTCACTTGGAAATGCCTTATGCGAGAGATAAGCAAAACCTATTTTGTTGAAATCAGGCAATACAGAATACTGTGATGCATGATAGACATACTCCGGCGAGTATCCAAGACCCCTTATTGTCTTTGTAATCTCATAACCCTCAAATGTGAACGTAATGTTGTCTCCAACTTCAAGCCCCTTGGCATCGGCAAAGCTTTTATCCAACCATACTCCATTTGAATCATTGATATTTAATGGGCTACCTTCCATTAAATAAAATTTTGATATCGTGTTGTTTTCAACAAAGTGCAACGTAACATCTGGCTTGTTTTCAAAGTCCACCTGCGAGTCCATTACCACTTGTCTTTCCATCTGGTTGGTTGCACCAAGCATGTCAACATTGTATACAAACATGTCATTCAGATAAGGTGAATAAATCCATCCATCTGCTAGGTTGGTATCTTCATAAAACTGATTGACACTGGCTTCAAGGCCAAGTGCCTCTCCACTAACACCTGAAAAAACAAAAACACCCAAAAATGCCATTAAAAAAATGGATATGAATTGTGTCTTATGCATTTTGATGTCTCTTAACATCTTTCTTTTTAGCACAACATCACCATTCCAAGTCAACGACTTTTTTAGGGCATTCATTAACAACTATATCTTCTATTTGACCATTTTTTATTCTAATTACCTTATCTGCAGCTTCTGCAAGTATTGAGTTGTGGGTTACAATCACAACTGTTGTATTATGGTTATTACTCATATCCTGGAGGAGATTTAAAATCAGCACGCCAGTTTTTGAGTCAAGTGCACCTGTCGGTTCATCACACAAAAGCATTGTAGGACTTTTAGCTACAGCTCTTGCAATTGATACTCTCTGTTGTTCTCCACCTGATAATTGTGCTGGAAACTGATTTGCATGGTTTTTAAGTCCAACCGAATCCAAGACCTCAAGTCCATCAATGTCCACATCAACAATATCCCTCATCAGCTCAACGTTTTCAAGGGCAGTTAAATTCGGAATCAGGTTATAGAACTGAAAGATAAATCCAACGTTTTTTGCTCGGTATTCTGTCAGCTGATTGTCATTGAAGTTTTCAACATTCTGGTTGTTTACAATGATTTCACCATTGGTTACACAATCAAGTCCACCCAGAAGATTTAAAAGAGTTGATTTTCCCGCTCCTGATGGTCCAAGAATTACAACAAATTCTCCTTCGTCAATTGTAAAACTAACATTATCCATTGCTTTTAAAGTATGATTTCCAGATTTATATTCTTTAATCACCTTTTTAAATTCGATAATTGGACTCATTGATGTAATTCTCTCCTTAAAGTTAAAAATTAAAAAAAAAAGGTTTTGAGTTTAAAACTCAAAACGTCAAAGATTTTTAATACAAAACTTATCTTGTAACTGTAACTTTATTTGACAAGGTCAAACCTTCATAAGTTGTTTTTATTGTGTATTTGCCGACTTTCAATTTTTTGGATAATTTAAAGGTCGCAATTCCATTTTTATTAGTCTTTATTTTGTAGGTTTTACCCTTGAACTTGATTGTTACAGTCTGTTTTGCATAGGCTTTTCCTTTACTATTCAGGACTTTAACAGTGAATTTTCCAGCTTTGTTGTATTTTTTAGATACATTTTTGGTTATAACAGCTTTTTTTACTGTAATCATCTTTTTAACTGTGACTGGACCATAGTTAATATAAACATTATATTTTCCAGGTTTTAGATTTTTCAAATTCAGAGATGATACACCATTGCTTCCAATGGAACCAACATACTTTTTATTATTGATAGTAAATACTACATTACCTTCAGTTACGAGTTCATCTCCATAATTAACAGAAACTTTGAATGTTGTGGATTTAGTGTAGTATTTGGTTAAATCAGAAGCAACTATTGAATACTGTTTGACAGATTCAGTTTGATTTCCCATAGCTTTTTCTATTATACTATCTATTAAATTAGAAACACTGGAATTTGCCTGTTTTATTAAACTGTTTAAATCAAATCCATTTTTTATTAAATCAAAAACCACAGATTCCGTATCATTTAGCAATCCAGGTAAATCTATGCTAGTGTGATTCAATAAAGTAGGCAAATCTATATCAATATTTTCTAACAGTGTAGGCAAGTCCATATTTGCATATTTTATTAAGGTAGGTAAATCTATCTTAGCATCTTTTAATAAACCTGCTATATCTACATTAATGTATTTTAATAAAGGTGAATCTGCATCAATATAGTTTAAAATTGTAGAAAGGTTTAAATTAAGATTGTTTGTGAAATTAGCTATTTGGGAAGTAATATTTTCATATAAATCACTTAAATTTGATTCAAGTGTATCTGTCATATTCTTTAGATTGGAAGTTATGTTTTCAAACAGTGCAGTTAATTTTTTAAGGTTGTTTACAAATTCAGTTAAATTAACTGCAGTATCGTTTATAAAACCTATTCCAGTTATGTTAAATAACCCACTTAAATCAATGATACTTCCATTGATTAGATTAATTCCAGTTTTATTTAAAAGACCGTTTAAGTCAATCATAGTACCATTAATGAAATCGATTCCAACACCTTCAAATGCAGTTAAATCTATATGGGTTCCATTTAAAAAATTAGATATGTTAATTTTAGTACTATTTAATAAATTAGATAAGTCAATGTTTGAAGTGTTAAATCCCATCACATTTAAGAAATCTGATAATTCAAATTCATCGCCAAGACCAAAGGTATCCAAAAAGTTAGTTAAATTCATAGTAGTATAATTTTCCAATCCTATTTTATCCAATATTTTTGACAAATCAATACTTGTACCGTTAAAGCTAATATCAGTTCCATCCAATAAGTCGGATAAGTCAATTGCACTGCCTGTAAAAGTAATTCCAGTTTCGTTTAACAGTTTAGACAAGTCAATTGTGAGACCATCAATTATTCCAGACAAGTCAAGAGTACCGTTTACAAGGCTAAATCCGGTTCCGTTAAATAAATCTGCTAAATCAATTAAGGTATCATTCATGAATTTGATTCCTGTTCCGTTTAAAAGACTTGAAAAATCAAGAGTGCCGTTATTAAAGGTGACACCTTCACCATTTAAAAGCCCAGGTAAATCAACCATTGTGCCATTAAACAAACCGGATAAGTCAATGCCCACATTATCTAGTCCAATAACATTTAATAAATCTAACAAATCAATACTTTCATCATTCAATAAATTTGATAAATCAATTGTGCCGTTTTCAAAGGTAATGCCTGTTTTGTTCAACAATCCGGATAAATCAAGGATGCCATTTTCAAAGCTGATTCCAGTTCCATTCAACAATTCAGAAAGATCAAAAACATAATCATTTGCTGAATTTTCATCTTCTCCAATAACATTCTCATCTTCACTAGCTCCAACATCACCAGGTTCATTTTCTGTGTTTGTAGACAAGATTTCAGAATCGTTGATGATTGCAGGTTTATTTTCATTGCCCGTAAGTATGACATTTGACTCATCAATACTTACTGCACCATCTTCGCTATCTGCAGATATGATGTCTGAATCATCAATATCTGATGTTTCACTATAAACTGATATTACATCTGAATTATCAATTTCAGAAACGGCAATATCACCAACATCATCTGTAGCGCTAACTGCACTAACAGCAATCATTGAAACAAAGATTAATGAAATTAATAATATTACTTTGTTAATCTTCATATAGTATTTCCTCCAAATTTTAATCTAGTTTATATGAAAAATATATACATTTATAATATTATACTATAAATTATATAATACTATTGAATTGAATCTAAACATGCCCATCTCTAAAAATTAATCGGAACTAATTACTTTAACATCACTAAATGCATCATAATCAGAAACATATACCATACAAACCTTGTCTTTCATTCCAAAAACAAATGAATAGCTTTCTTCATCGTATTTTTGATAATAACCAGAATAACCAAACATTTTTGTAGGTGAACCACCTAAACTGGCTGCAACTTCATTACTGTTTATTCCAGCGCCGGGCGTTCTTGTAACACCAATTTCAATATAGTTTTCATCATTGCTCCAGCCCATAGAACTTGACTTTACACCTGCATCATAGTTTACTTCTGTTCTTGACGGCACATTAGAATAATCTGAAGGAATTTCAAATTCCACATTATCCACCTTAACAATTTGTGTCTGGTTATTTAAAAAAGAAAATGTAACTAAACCAATCAATACAATTACAATTATGAAAATAACAATTAAATATTTCCTTTTAGATGATTTGACCTTAGCACCGCAATTTGGACAGAATGGATCATCTTTTTCTAATCTAACACCACAATTTGGACAGTTCTTATCCATTAAAATATCCTCAAAAATTAGCTGTATTTATCTTTGATTTCATTCATCAGTTTTAGTTTTTCAAATGCCACATCTTTTGGTGCTCTTCTAAGTCCGCAATCCGGATCTAAAAGCAGATTATCTTTTCCAACTATTTCAATGGCTTTTTTAACTAACTCATCAACATCATTAACATCATCGACTTCATTAACAGATGAATCCACACATCCAAATCCTACTTTTTTATTTAAAAACAATGAAGCATTTTCTTCTAAAACACCTAAATTAACGTTGTTTCCTGCAAATTCCATATCCAATATGTCGACGTTGAATTTGACCAGGTCTTTAAATGCATTGTTTAAAAGTCCGCAGACATGCATTCCCAATGGAACTTCCAATCCATCCTTTATTATATCAATAGCTTCACGGGCTGTTTTCATCTCAACCATGCCTGTTGAGAGAAACGGTTCATCCACCTGTATATATACTGGTTCGACCTTCTTGGCTATTGCATCTACTTCAAATTTAAGGGAATGTGCCAAATCAAGGATTGCATCTTCCTTGTTTTTGTAAAAACCTTGAATTCTTGATGAATGAATGATTGTATTTGGACCTGTAATTATTCCCTTTACACCACATCCTTCAGGAATATTTCCATTATAATAATCGTTCATTACCTTTTTGGCATATTTTAAATCGTCAATAGAAATCTCTCGAGTAGGTTTTCTGATTTTTGAGACAATAAAAGTATTTCCTTCCTCAATTTTCATTCCCGGAATATATTTTGTAAAAATAGAAACCATATCTCCTCTGACCTGACCGTCTGAGATTATATCTACCCCTGCATCAAGCTGGGCAATAACACTATCTTTTATAGCTTGTTTAAATGGGTCAAAAGAACCGAAACTATTTAACAGTTTCTCTTTAAAATTAGATGGAGAGCTTTCACTAGCTGGAAAACTACCTACAACTGTTGATTTCATTTTTTATTACCGGTGTCTAATTTTCTGATATTTTCAACTTCTTCTTCAGAAATCGGCAGTTCAACAACAGATGTTCCATGACACGGTTTTGTATATGGTAAAAAAACAGTTCCCTTTTCATGGTCAAATCCAATTGGTATTGGTGGAATTCCAATAACACGAACGCCTAAAACCTGGTCTCCAGGTTTAATATATACAATATCATCAGCTTTGTATCTGATAATCATTGCACAGTCTTTAAAACCTGCTTTTGAAGCATGTATCTCATAGTTATCAGATTGTTGAAGGTAAGTATCTAAACAGAATGACATTTATTCAAACTCCTTGATTGCTTTGTCAAATTTAACTTTAATCGGTGAAGGATTATGGAAAGCTCTAACAGCAGTGATTTTGGCATTGCTTCCGCTTTCTTCAATCATACTAACAAATTCAGCCACTTCATCCGCATCCCTTGAAAATACAAGTGCAAGGGATTTGGTCTGCAGAATCTGGTCAAAGGTTACGAAAAATGATGCTGCTGCATCCTTGTGGACAAATCCAACTAATAAATCATAGTCTCCTTGATTAATGTCTCCCAAAGTTCTCTCCAAATCCACGAGATTGAGATTGTAAAATCCTTCAGGATCAGATATTTTCACCAGTTTTGAAGCTGCAGGGTTTGCAGCGATTGTAACGTCATAACCCATTTTTGTTAATTTATTAAAAACATAAACTGCCATCGGAGTTTGAGATGGAGTTTCAGGACATCCGAGTAAAACTAAAGCTTTCATAAAACTACTCTCCTATGATCTTGATTTTAATGAAACTACATTAGCCAATATCAATGAACCGACAAATAAGAATGTGAATAATGCCATACCATTAATTGTTCTGTTAAATACAAATAGTCCAATTAATGCCTGAGAACAGAAAGCTGCAAGAGCTCCTGTTAATAATACTTCTCTTCCCAAGTATTTCTTGTTGTTCTTTTCTCTTTTTTCTCTGTACATTGTCAATATTTTAAAACCGATGCCAATTGTTCCAAGTATGAATATTACTAGTAATGCCAAACCTAGTATTCCAAAGTCAAAACCGTATCCGAATAGTCCAGGAAGCATATAATCGATTGTATCTTTTTGGTTAACAAGAACTCCGAAAAACATCGGGAATGGAAGACCAAAGAATAAAACCAGTTGCATCGGCAGGGTAATATATCCTTCAGCAAAAGCCGTTCCTTCTGCTCCCCAATAAGATGCTTGGGCATTGTGTCCTATCAACTGAATATTATTCAGTACTGTCTTAATACTTGACAGGGAATACTGTTCAATCCTACCTAATCTTAAAAGCGGTGAAAAGACTGTCATTCCAGTGATACGAGCAACCAATTCCAGAAGAACAAATCCTATACCTGCTGCTCCTAAAAACATTCCAATTCTTCTCATTGTAAAAACAGATCTTTCCCTGAAAGATTTGGAAATGATTAAATAACCGAAGAAAAGACCGATTAACCATAAAATTAAAAATGACCTGTGCATTAATCCACCGAATATTGTAATACCCGCAAGGAACAATATTACGAATCTTCTTAAAGGTCGTATATCCACGCCCGATTCCTTCATTACCTTCAGCGAAGCAAGAGCAGCAACAGTACCCAATAATGCAATTGGTCCGAATGGGTGAGTAAATTCAGCCTGACTCGAAGATATAAACAGAAGTACAATATCTGCTCCGAAAAGAAGTGTGAAACCACCCATCAGGAATAATGATAAAAATGTAACAACACTTAATGATAAAGGTATTAAGTTTAGAGCAAATACCATTGTTACAAAAAGCATTAATCCGACTTCTATAATAAACTGAAAATGATTTTGAGCAATTAACAACATGTTTTAATCACAATTAAGTTTTTATTTAAAAAATTATAAATGGACTGACCGGGATTTGAACCCGGGGCCTCCGCCATGCCAAGGCGACGATCTACCATCTGAGCTACCAGCCCATACATACCATATTAAATATTTGAATATCTTAATATAAAAAACTATTTGCCATTTTTAGCCAAATCATATAAATTATCTATAATAATCTGGAACAAATCATCAGTTTTTACATCAATTTTTTTGTGAGGATGAACGATAAATTCCAAAGCCTTATGAATAACCTCATCAGTATCATTTGACCTATACATCAAACCCTTATTGATATAATACTGGTCAACAGATAATGTTTCACCAGGATAACATGAGATAACTGGAGTTTGCAGTATTGCAGACTCCCTGTTCATTGTTCCACCAGCACCAATAACCAAATCACATTTTTTGATAATACTTGATGTGTCAACCGGCGGCTTTAAAATTGAAACATTTTCAATTCCTTCAAATATTTCCGCTTGCTCCTTAAATCTTGGAAGAATAAGAATGTTGGCAACATTTTTCAACTCATCAACTATTGGAGATAAAACTGATTTTCTGCAGTCCGCATCAAGGTATGATGCCAGTGACGGTTCAGGTCTCATTAAAATAGTTTTGGGATGAGTCAATTCTAAATTCAAATCGTCAAAAATGTTATCATTATAAACAAAGCTTTTAAAGTGCATAAGTTCAGAGGTTCCGTCATATGGAATGATAGTGTTCGGGTCTGCTCCGAATTTCATCAGTTTCCAAAAGTCTATGCTATTTGGAGTAATGATTCTGTCACAAAGCGGAAGGGTCAGTTTGTTAGCGGCAAGTGCATGTTCATTATCAAGAACATATAAACTGGGAATTCCCAAACCGAATGTGATTCTTGGAAGTTCAATGGAATGCTTGCTAAGGGCAACATCCACCTTTTCATCATGTATAATGTCTACGAGATTATATACCCTTTGAGTACTTTCCCTTAACTTGTCATAAAGCGTTACACCATGTTTTCCAACAGATATATAGTCAATTTCATATATATCAAGTAATTTATGGATATCACCGAATTGCCTTGCTGTGACAATTACATCCTCACCTTCAGCTTCAAGATACTTTATTACATCTTTAAAAAACCTTGCATGAGGAGCATTTGAAATATCTATCCATACTTTCATGAAACCACCAATAAACTAAATTATAAACTTTCTTTTTTCTCTTTTATAACTTGAATAACATCATCCAATCCTTTACCATCTTTTAGGTTAGTTGTGATAATTTTAACTTTAGGATTTAATTTTTTAGCATCTGCCACCATTTTGTCTACATCTGCACCGACAGCATCAGCCAAGTCAATCTTGTTAATGATTATTACATCGGAAGTTTGGAATATGATTGGGTGCTTTTCTACAGTGTCATCACCTTCAGTGACACTAATTACAACCATTCTCATGTGGGAACCGAGTTCAAAGTCAACAGGACAGATTAAGTTACCAACGTTTTCAATGATAACCATATCAAGGTCATCCAATGGTAAATGTTCAAGACCGTGACCTACCAAGTGAGCATCCAGGTGGCATTCTTTACCAGTGTTTAGGCCTTCAACTGGAACATTGTGAGCTTCAATACGTCCTGCATCGAATTTGGAAATTACATCCCCTGCAAGAACGCCTATTTTATAATCAGTATTGTCAATTATTTCTTCTATTAATGTTGTTTTACCGGAACCTATTGCTCCTACAAAATCAACACAGAATATTCCTTTTTCCTCTAAGTTTTTTAAGTTTCTGTCTGCTAATCTTTTATTAGCGTCCATAATATTTTTTGCTACTTCTACATCAGCTACTTGGTGCATATTTTCTCCTCCGTTTAATTAAGAATCATCAGGTTTTTCAATAACAATATTTTTAACAACAATGTCTTTTCCATTTAATATTTCCACACTTAAACTACCACATTCTGGGCATTTTACAATTGGAGCATAGTGATCGCTATCGTCTAAAACAGCATCACCATGGAAATTACAATCAGAACAATCGACTTCAGCAGGAATTTCTTCAAACTTGATTTCCGCATCCTCTATTATTGTGTTTTCAATTAAAACACCTAAAATAAACTGCAATTGTTCCGGATTAATCATAGCAAGTCTTCCAACTTCCACTGTGACTTCGTTAACTTCAGTTGCATTATTTGCCTCAGCAGTATCTAAAACTGCATTGATAATGCCTTGAGCCATAGATAATTCATGCATTTTTATTACACCTAAAATAAATATTAATATTATAATTTTAGCTTTGTTTATTTATAAAAGTATTTAATACGAGAGCAAGAAAATAGTAATATGGAAAAAATTGAAATAATCTCAATTGCCATTCTTTCACTGATTATATTTATTATACTTACAATCCTATCAGACAATTATGTTTCAAATATAATCTGTGTGATATCAGTAATTCTTATTTTGATTCCAACAATTACTGCCATCACAAAAAGAAATGAAATCAAATCCCTATCCAACGATATAAACTTTAAGGTTCCATTGACAAGGGATTTGTCTTATGTCCATGGATTATATAATACCAAATTGACCAGAACTGAAAATATTATCACTTCTTACGGATTAGTAATAGAAATTACAAGACTGATTAAGGAAAATTTCATCAATGTAAAAATCAATGAAAACTTAAATGATTCAAAAGAAAAAATCACATTAAAAATTAACAAAAACAATTTAAAAAACATCAAATCAACTGATAAACTTATTATTGATATTTTAAGGATATTTGATAAAACTGAGGTTAATTTCAAGTCATTGGATGAACAATTAAATAACATTTCCACAATCAAAAAGTTTCAAAGAGGATTTGAAAATTGGAGAGTGCTTGTAGAAAAAAAGAATCCTGTAAAAGAAGGCAAATATTTCTCCCGGATAAACAGAAACTTTTTAGTTATAATTACAATAATGATTATCACATATGCAGGAGTCACTTTGTTTCTGGTGCAGAATGTTTTTACTTGTCTAATTCAGGGATTACTGCTGATTACATATTTCTTCCTTGTTTTAAATTATGACAAATACCTTGGAAACTACACCAAAAAAGGTATTGAAGTTTTGACCAATTTAAATTCAGTTAATAATTATTTAAAATCCCCAAATTTAATTAAAAAATATCCTCCTGATGATTGGGATTTATTTTTACTTTATTCAACTTGTTTTCACACTGAAAAACAGTTTTTAGAAATCATATGTACATTTAGAAATCCTGAAAAAAATGATTTGCAGCTGTTCATTGAAAATAATGGAGTTGCAATATTATCTGAAATATTTAAAAAAGCATTAAAAAAGAGTTATATTCCTAAAAAAAGGAAAAAAGATAAAAATGAGGGAGTTGATGTTGCAGAATTACTGCCTCCAGTATATCTGCTTGAAGCCCACGACTGATATTGTTGATATTAACAACATTTAAATATTTTTCAACTAAAAATAATAATGAGGAGATTACTATGAACTACAAATCCAAATTCGGTTTTGGCTGCATGAGGCTTCCACAAACCGATGCAAACAACCCAAGCAAAATCAATCAGGAACTATTCAACGAAATGGTTGACATTTACATGGAAAAAGGATTCAACTACTTCGATACATCTTATGCTTATCACAATGGCGCAAGCGAAGTGGCAATCAGAAAGGCAGTGGTTGAAAGATACCCTCGTGAATCTTTTAAAATCTGTGACAAGATGCCGACATGGGCATTGACATCACCTGAAGACAATGATAAATTCGTCGGTGAAATGCTTGAAAGACTCGGAATTGACTACTTTGACGTGTTTTTTATTCACAATATCAATGTTCCATGGTTAAAACTGGCTGAAGACAACAACACCTTCGAATACATTCAGAAAATGAAAAAGAACGGAATAGCTAAAAAGATTGGTATCAGTTTTCATGACAATTCAAAGCTATTATCCAAAGTATTGGACAAATATGGAGACATCCTTGATATAGTTCAGTTGGAGCTAAACTACCTTGACTGGGAAGATCCTGCAATTGAAGCCCACAAATGCTATGACTTATGCGTTGAACACGGATGTGACGTTTACGTGATGGAGCCCTTAAAAGGCGGAGTTATTGTTAATACCTCTGATGAAATTAAAAAGGAATTTAAAGAATTTAATCCGGATAAGTCAATAGCAAGTTTTGCAATAAGATTCTGCGCATCACTTGAACATGTCAAAATCGTTTTAAGCGGAATGAGCAAAATGAGCGATTTGATTGATAACTGCGACACCTATGAAAATTTCAAACCGTTAAGTGATGATGAAAGTGAATTTTTAGAAAGGATGGCTTTAAAACTTAGGGAAAATGTTGCAGTTCCATGCAGTGAATGCGGATACTGTGTTGATGCCTGTCCTGAAATGATTCCAATACCTGAATACTTCAATTTATACAACACAAGCAAGAATCAGCCTGAATCCAACATATACAGATTATATTACGACAAATTGGGCGATGAAAAAGTACCTGCAGATGAATGCACTTACTGTGGAACCTGTCTTGACCACTGTACTCAAAAAATAGACATTCCAGAAAAACTGGAAGAGTTATGTGAACACTTTGAGGAAGGTTTCAGTCCTTATGGATAACTGATTAAGCCACTCTCATTTTCAACTCTCGAACCATTTCACCATTCTTATTTATTTTTGAAGCCTTTTTATAATATTCTACAGCTTTTGGAAATATTCCTGAGTGGTAATATATCAGTCCCATCAGTGCAAGTGCTTCTGAGTGTTTGTCATCATAGCTTAGCAATTTTTCAAGAATTTCTAAAGTTGTCTCCAAATCCCCTTGCCCGTATAAATCATAGGCTTCTTCGTATAATGTTTCTACATCATCAAGTGAATTTAGTTCACTTAAATCCTCTTTTTTAGGTTTATTGGAAAGTAGGACTTCCAGTTCGTTTGCCATTTCATTTGACCTGTCAACTGCCAATGCCTTTTTGGTAAAAAGAAGTGCAATGTCCTTCTGGTCTTGATTATATAGTATTTGAGCCATCAGGGCAAGTGCATGTACATGTTTTTTATCATCAGCCAAAATAGCATTCAAGACATCTTTTGAAGCTGAATATTCTCCTTTATTATATAGTTCCATGGCTTCATCAAATGCATCGAGCTGTTTGACTTCAACTACAATCTCTTCTGTTTTCCCTTCACTTTCACCGGAGATTAATTTTTTCATATATTCCAGAATGTAGATTGTTGCACCTTTGTGAAGCGGTTTGTTATCATTTCCGCATTTTGGTGAGTAGATGCATGATGGGCATCCTTTTTTACAGTTACAGTTGTTCAAAAGGTCAATTGTGGAGTCCAGCAAATCAACGAACACATCCACTGCCTTTTCAGTTATTCCTATTCCACCTTCATAACCGTCATAGATAAAAATGGTTGCTTCTTGAGTGTCTTCATGGAAATTTGTTGAAAGGCCCCCTATATCAAATCTGTCACACATTGTATGAAGTGGGAAAAGACCGATTAAAGCATGCTCTGCTCCGTGAAGGCCGCCGGCAAAGACTTCTTCCTCATTTGGAAACATCTCTTCCAGTGTGTCCTTAACGCTTTTTGGTATTGTAAACCACAGTCCCTTTGTGTTGAATTTCAAAGGAGGCAAGTCCAAAAGGTATGTTCCAATCGGTTTTGAAAAGTGCATTTTTTTATATTTGAAGTAGTCTTCACTTACTGTAAGCTCTCCGAAGTGTATTGTCAAATCACCATATTTTGTTTTTGACAGTTTCTTTTTGATTTTGGTTTCTGTTTTGTTTAAAACCATCGTATGGTATTCGACATTTTCTTTGGATACGTTTACGTATCCCTTTTTGAGGTTGATGCTGTTTACCACATATGTGTCTCCCTTATTGATTAGTATTGCTCCTTCATGAGCTTCACGGTAAACCTGTGAGCGTTCCATTGTCTCTAAAAGCATTCCGTTATTCATTACCTTAAATTCTTCTGATGAAATCTGGTCTAAGGAGTGATCCATTGCCGGATTGTCATCATATGGATACATGAAATCTCCCCGATGGTTTTCCTGCAGGTCCTTTTTGGCAACTAATCTGTCAACCACATTTTGTGAAACATTAAAGTATTTTTCCGCTTCCCCTCTTTTTAATGGCAGTTCCTTTGCGGCGCATAAGAGATGTGCTTCCTGCAATATCGGATTTGAAAGGTCTATGATTGCATTTTCATGGGGTTTGTCAAAGAAGAATTTAGGATTGTTCATGAAATACTGATCCAGCTGGTTTTCAAATGCTATTAGAATTGCAACTGATTTTTGGTTGCTTCTTCCTGCACGTCCAGCCTGCTGCCAGGTTGATATCATTGTTCCGGGATAGCCTGAAATGATAACTGCATCAAGAGAACCTATATTTATACCCAGCTCCAATGCATTTGTGCATGTTACTCCAAGATATTTTCCGCTTTTAAGACCTTCTTCGATTTCACGCCTTTCGGTTGGTCTGTATCCTGCCCGGTATGCTGCGATTCTGTGAGCCAATTTGCCTTTTACCTGTGTCATGTCCTTTTTAGCCCACATTGCAATTAGTTCTGTGGTTTTTCTTGAAACGGTAAAGCACAATGTCTGGATATTTTTAAGCATCATGTACATGAAAATGTTTTCCGTTTCCATGTGAACTGACGGGGCATTTTGGGTGTAGACCTTGTTTCTCAAATAATTTTTAAATGGATTGTATAAGATAAAGTCCTTTTCACCGCTTGGTGAGGTATCATCATCGACAAGTGCAAAGTCCTCACCGGTCAATCTGTTTGCAAGTTCCAAGGGATTTGCAAGAGTTGCAGATGATAAAATAAACTGGGGATATGAACCGTAAAAGTTGGCAATTCTTTTTAATCTTTTAATTAGAAATGCAACGTTGGATCCGAATACTCCTTTGTAGTAATGTGACTCGTCAATTACGATATATCTTAGGTTTTTATAGAACCTTGACCACTGGTGGTGCCAGGATAAAATCAGATGCAGCTGGTAAGGGTTTGTAAGGACAATCCTTGATTTTTCACGGATTCCCTTTTTGTCACCTCTTGGGGTGTCGCCGTCATATGTTCTTGGGTTGATTTTAATGTCAAGCTCTCCTTCAAGGTTTTCAAGAACATGCAGCTGGTCATTTGAAAGGGCTTTTGCCGGATAAATGTAAAGAGCAGTTGCCTGTGAATCCTCAATCATCGTTTCCATAATCGGCAGATTAAAGGCCAGGGTCTTTCCCGAAGCGGTTGGAGTGGTTATTATGACATTTTCACCATCTTTGATGGCTTCATATGTCTCAGCTTGGTGCTTGTAAAGCTTAACACCTTTTAAATCAAGATACTCAACAATTTTTTCATCCAAATCTTCAACTTTTTTAAAACTAGCTTTTTTAGCAGGTATTGTTTCAATATGGGCAATGTTTTCCCTATACCTTACATCATTTTTAAACATATCAATATTGTTGAGCTCAGACATAATAACCGCTAAAATTAAAAGTTAATAATATTAATTGAGTTAAAATAATATTTAAAAGTATTGTAAATCTAAAAACAGTAAGTTAGAAACAAAAATGTTTCTAACTAAATATACATATTATGGAAGATTACCTTCCTTATAATATTATATTTTTTGTAATAAATAAGACTTTTCATTAACAGAATTTATGAAAAATTCACAAAAACTTGAATAGTGAACAAATGCTCTCTCAATTAGTTTATTAATGACAACAGTACATAAATTAATATCAGAGGGGAAAAATGATTTCATATGAAGAATTTGAAGACATAGTAGTAAATATTTTAAAAAGAGATATCTCTTCAAATAAAAACCAGAAAAATGCAATATCATCACCAAGCGACAAATCCCTTTTTATCGTAGCAGGACCCGGTTCGGGAAAAACCACAGTAATGGTGCTTAAGATATTAAAATACATCTTTGTTGATGATATTGAACCTGGTGAAATATTGGCTACAACATTTACAAGAAAAGCTGCAGATGAACTATATTCAAGGATTCTCGGTTGGGGAGATCAAATTAAAAATCATCTCATTGACAATGTAAGTGGTGAAAACTTCACAGACATCCTGAAAATTGACAGAATTGACTTTAACCAGATTAAAATCGGAACAACCGACAGTATCGCAGAAGAGCTTTTACGCGATTACAGAAAACCTGGTGAAAATCAGGCAACTGTTATAGAAGAGTTTGTGGCGAACTCTGCAATGATTAAAATCATTATTGAAGAGGAAAAGTATCTTGATAAGGATTTGGTTGAATACTTAAAGGAGTTAAGCGGAAGGCAGAAACTTGAAGAACCATCCAAAATAAGTGAAATACTTATGGAAATCAAAAACAGACTCTATTATGATCAGGTTGACTTTGATGAATTATACACTCAAGTTGAACATGAAAAAGGAAAAAAAATTGCTCTTGACTGCATTAAAAAATATGAAAAAACGCTTCAGGCGAGAAACACAATTGATTTTGCAATGCTTGAGTCCATGTTTTTAGAAAAGTTAAAAAACAATGACCTGAAAACATTTCTCGATGAAATCAGAATCGTTTTAATTGATGAATATCAAGACACTAATCTCATCCAGGAAGACATTTACTTTACAATAGCCCAATCCGCACTTGAAAATGACGGTAATATCACGGTTGTTGGAGATGATGACCAGTCATTATACCGTTTCAGGGGAGCTACCGTGGATTTGTTTACCAATTATCAATCACGTATTAAGAAGAGATTGGGAATTGATGTTGAAGAGATTAATTTAACAACCAATTACCGCTCAACCGAAAATATTATCCAACACTGCAACCAGTTTGCAGAGCTTGACAAGGAATATCAAAAAGCAAGAGTTGAAAACAAACCTAAAATCATTGCACCTGACTTTGAAAAGGATAAGATGCCTGTTTTGGGAATGTTTAGAAACAATCCTGAAATGCTTGCACGTGACCTGTCACTATTAATCAATAAGCTTATAAACAAAGGAGAATGCGAGCTTCCAGTTCTTCAGGTCTTAAATAAGGATTATTATGAGAAAATGAATCGCAAACTTGACATTGCCCGGCTGCAGCAAATCAGAAGTGAAAATCTGAAAGCCGGAAAAGAAATGGATAAGATTAAACTTACATTGGATAGCCAGTACGGTTCAGCATCAGATATTGCAATATTATCATTTTCCCCAAAAGAACTGCAGTTTGGAAATCGATCATTTTTATTCTATTTGAGAAAACAGCTTAAGAGACTGAAAAATCCAATTGAAATGTTTAATCCAAGAGGAATTGATTTGCAGGACATTGACATTGTTGGAATTTTCTGCGGTTTGATGCTTGAATGTATTGACCCGGAAGCAAGCATTCAAAATTCAGATAAAACCATACCTACTCTTGCAAAAAGAAACATGAACCGATGGAGACTTAAGGCAAAGGATTACGTTAAGTTAAATCCAGAACCAACAGAACCGATTACACTGTCCCAGTTTGTTACCCACTGGCAGCTCAGACGTCCAAGGCAAAGGGAAGAATGGCCGACAACTGCAAGTCTGATGGAACTTGCATATAAGATAACAACCTGGATTGAAGACCTGCAGGATGATGTTGAGGGAATTGTATATCTGGAGGCAATAACCAAGTCAATTACCCAAACAGGATTTTTCAACGAGTACCATTCAAATATTTCATTTAAAAGCCCTCATGATGAAAGAGAGTCAGTTCTTGAAGCTATCTGGAATATTTTCATTCCTCTTTCAACAGGCGGTGTGAGCATTGATGAATCACTGCTTGAAACCCTTCCTGATGACCGGATAAATGTTTTATCGATTCACCAGTCTAAAGGATTGGAATTTCCTCTTGTCATTGTTGATGTTGGCTCCAGATTTAAAACCAATGACATCAGAACACAAAGGCTGAGATTTCCAAAGTCTTTAAAGGATAAAACAACTATTGAAGACAGCATCAGACAGCACAGCTGCCTGGGTCAAAGCGAAAGAAGTGAAAAAGACCGTTCATTTGATGATTTGACACGACTTTATTTTGTTGCATTTTCAAGAGCGGAAAGTGTATTATTGTTAATTGGTCTGAATTCAGCCATTGAAGGTTACACCAAGAAAAATGACCACTTCAGTATTCCGAATGTTGCTCTTGGATGGAGCAGAGATGAAAATTACGTAGGATTTAATGAGATATATTTAATTTAGGTGATAGGATGAAATTACCGACAAGATCAAAATCATATATGATTCCCGAATACAGCCTAACCGGCGATTTGCTTTCATTTTTAACTTGCAATCTGCAATACAGATACCAGAATAAAGGGACTTTGCCTCCTTCAAAGCCTGTTCAAAGATGGTTTGGAGAATTCATTCACGGCGTTTTGGAGGAAGCTTTCATTGAATGGAAACAGAACAATACTCAGTTTCCATGGGATTGGAAAAAGGATATCAGACCTATTGAGGATGAAATTGATTTAAGGCTTCAGGTAAGGGGTCTTTATCCTCATGATGAAGATTTGTTTTACAGCATCCACAATCAGCCGAACAACCATCAGACAATTGATGATTTAAACGAACATGATCATAAAAAACTGGCAAGTGCAAGAGCTGAAAAGGCAATAAACATTTGGGGGAAACACCTTTTTCCTCTTATTGATTCATCCGAGCTTTTAATTAAAGGAATAAGGCAGATGCCAAATTATGATGAAAACAAAAGCCGTTCCAATTATTACGGAATCAACGGTGTTGTTGACGTTTTAACATCCATGAAAATAAATGATTTAAACCAAAGCACATTGGATACCTTTGACAATAAAATCATAGAATTTCTAAAAAAAGACCTTGATTTTCAAAAAAGAGTTTCGGAGTTTGAAGAGGATGACTATGAAATAATTATTGACTACAAGGGAATGAAAAGACCCCCTATTAAAGTGGCCAATGAAAAAATCGAGGATAAATGGGAGACTCACAAACAGCAGATTCTAACATATTCATGGCTCAGGTCAAAACAGGAAGACTCCAAACCGATTATTGCTGGAATTATCTTTTATTTAAATGAACTTGTTCCTTCAAAAGAGGACTTGGTTTTAATTAATGAAGAGCTGAACAATGGCTTGACTGATGTGGGAAACGAATTTGAAAATGACGTTGAACTAATCAGCAACTGGAAGGAAGAAGACAAGGCTCCTGAATTAAGTGATGAATTTAAGATTGCAAGGTCAATTAGAATCATTAACGTCAATGATGATGAAACGGACACTGCTCTTTTAAAGTTTGACAGTGTTGTGGCGAATATTGAGGAATCATTGATAAAAGAAATGAAAGGCTGTAAAATTCAGGAGGCTTGGAAAGCGGATTCTGATGAGAGAACCTGTAGTGCTTGTGATTTTAGGACATTTTGTAAAAATAACAGTGTTAAAACAAAAGACTTTAAAATTCCTTAATACAAATATAATATTAGGCGATTTTTATGACTAATTTGGAGAAAAACAAACAATACTGTGAAGTAATCGAAAGTAAAATCAAACTTGATGCTAAACCTGTAGCTATGAAATTAATCAAAACCGAAGCAGATTTACCTGAAGGTTACGATTTAATTGATGAAAAAATCAGACACTGTGAAATGGTTAGAAAAGCTTCCTTAGGTGATAAATTCTACTCCACTATTGACCAACAAATGTGTTTAGGAGGAGCTGGAGCTATCGGACTTAGAGACATGCCTGAAAAATTGGCAAATGGTGAAAAATACTTCTCACTTGGCAGATTTAAAGATTTAAAAACCGCTAAACAGTTAACCGATAAACTTTCAATTATTAAAGATATCAGTTGGGGAATTATTTATGCTCCATTGGATGAAGCTGATTTTGAAGCTGACGTGATACAAGTTATTACCGAACCGGTTGGTGGAATGAATCTTGCTCAAAGTATCGTTTATGAAACAGGAGAAAAAATCACCCCATCATTTGCAGGTATCCAGTCATTATGTGGTGATGCATTTGCAAATCCATACCTTGCAGACGGTGTAAACTTTACTTTAGGCTGTGACGGTTCAAGAAAGGCAGCTGACATCAAAGATAATGAAATGACTGTCGGTATCAGTAAAGCTAAAATTGAAGAAGTTATTGAAGGCTTAAAATCAATCTAGAAGTGTTAGATAATCATCGTAATGATTGATGTTTAACAATTCTTTTTTATTTTTTTCTTTTACACCATAAAACGTATATCCGTCATCAAATATTTTTCTAAGTATCGGATTTAAATTGTCATCCTCATTTTTGAGATATTTCATTAAATTCAAACGTGGTGCTACAAAAGGCATTCCCAATCCTTCTGCAGTATCCAACAGTCCCGTTTTACGTCTTCTTAAAATAGATATTGTTTTATATGGATTTTCACATTTTTCCATTACTGATATCATCCTGTTTAAAGTTTCTGTTGAAACAGTTGGCTGGTCTGCTGTAACGCATAATGCAAAATCAGAATCTATATTTGACAGACCATTGAAAAGTGAAGTTGATAAACCTACATCAACTGGGTTGTTTTCAATAAATTTTACAGAGTCTTTATAATTATCCCAGATAGCTTCTTTTATTTCACTAGAATAGTGACCAAGTACAACAATACATTCATCTACATTTGCAGATAATGCATTGTCAATGGTGGTCTCTATGACAGTCTTATTTTGAAATGGTAAAATGAGTTTGTTTTTAACTTCAATGTTTCGAGAAATCTGATCTTTTCTCATTCTGGAATTTCTTCCGGCCGCTGTAATAATAGTTGAAATTGACATAAAAAGAAAAAAAGTTGATATATTCAGTCGTTCGGAATATATCTTGTTATTTTTGCATAAATACCCATGCCTGTACCTGATCCTTCAGTCCACATAGTGATTTTTACAGGATAATCATGGTTATTTGTAACGGTAATATCACTTGCAGGGTTATATCCAAACAATACAGCATTTTCAGAACCATCCATACCGACAGGCAATCCGAATCCTTCAGCAAGTACTGCAGCTCTTAAAGCTCTTGCAGACGGACATACTCCGTGTGCCGCACTTCCACCAGGTGCTTCTGAATCAGATGCTGATTCAAAGTAGACATAGTCCTTACCACTGCTGGTTGAATTAGGTGGGATAATGGTTCCGTTCCATGCTTCAACGAATTGTCTTGCATTGACTTCCCTTATACTATCACCATATTCCGGGTGTGAACCTAAAGATGTACCATAAGTTTCACCGTCTTCTTCTGTGTATTGTCCGGCATATAATAAGATTGGAGAACCTGTAGGGTATTCAGCTGCATAATCAACAACGTCCTGTCCGAAAATTACAGGAACCTCGCTTGAAGAAATATCGCTTCTTCCATCAGCGAAATTGGTCATTCCCTTTTCAAGGATAAATGTTGATCCGACATCGGCATCGTAATTATACCAGCTTACAATAGTATCGTTGTTATAATAATCATTACTGTAATTTAAATTTTTAATCTGGTCAACAGGAACTGATTTGACAACAGTGCCGTTTTCAACTATATTTACTCCGTCTTCAGTTTTCTCCAGCCATGTATATGCAGTACTGTAACCCCATACATAGTGATCTGGAGATTTAACAGCCAGTTTTCCATCTTCCATAGTCAAAAATCCAGGCCCTTCAACGTCAACAACGTGTCCATAAGAATCTATACCTTCACTAGAAACAGAAGAGAAATCAAAAGGAACAACACCAGTAGACAATGTCAGCAATATCCCCTCTAAATCAAAAGCTTGGATTTCATGAGCAATGAATCCGAAATTAGATAATAGAGGAACTTCAATTGGGTTATTCTGACCTACAATTGAATCGTTTTCAAACATTGACTGACCTATAGGAAGATTAAATTCACTGGATACTTGTTGAGCGTTTAATGGAGTACTATTTACAGAACTGATGACTATTAAAGCTATGCTTAGTAAAATTAAAGCTATAAAAATTGCAACAGATATTCTTCTCCAACTACTCATTTAATACACCCAATAATAACAATAATAATATAGATATGATTTACCTAGTATATATAGGTTACTTTTATCTATAATTTCTCAGAAATTAGCTTAATCCTTTCCTGAATATCAATAATTGTATCCTGACCATTACCACCAATTAAAATTGCTTCCTCATGAGAATACTCTGCAACCAACTCGATAATCTGGTCAAGGGAATTAACAGTAATGATGTTACCCATATAACCTAACGAATTAAGGCGATAAATTGCAATATCCAAAGTGTCATCAAGACCCGGAAACAGCACAATGACTTCAGGATTATATTTAACTGCAACATCTAAAATATCAAGCCTGTGCTCTTCATTATGGCGAGGTGTTCCGATAAATATTGCATAGAAATCCTTTTCTGATAAGACTGATGCAAGAGCATCGGAATTGTCTGTCTTTCCAACATAAACATCAGCATCATTAATCTTATAAACGTCCATTCTGCCTTCAACAGCTTTAAACTCAGCTAATGTGGATTTCACAACATCTTTTGAAACCTTAAGCTCCCTTGTAATTGCAGTGGCCAGACCTGCATTAAACAAATTAAATTTACCAAACAACGGCAATTCATCCTGATATGCAAAATAAGGAATTGTTTTTTTGGCAGACTCTTTAAAATCAGTATTGAAATCCTGATTGTATGCTGTAAATATGGTTGTATTTGAGAAAAATCTGACTAAAGAGTTTTTATAGTTTGCAATTGTCTTGTGAACATCCATATGATCGTTTCCGATATTGGTAAGGCCGATCATGTCAAAATCAAAACAGTATTTTGCAAAATCAAGTGTCATGTCACACACTTCAACAAGCAATATGTCCCAATCACCTTCATTTGCCTCAAGAATCAAATCATAATAACCTGAAAAACCTCCACCACCGTTTCCGCCAACTAAAACTTTTTTACCTGCGTTTTCTAAAATTTCCTTAATCATGTGAACGGTAGTGGTTTTACCGTTGGTTCCAGTTATTCCGATTGTGAAAATATCCCTGTGTTTTTCTAAAACATCACTTAACAGTTGTCCTTTTTCCAATAGTTTTGTAGCGAATGTTCCACCGAACATGCTTGGACTTATCGCTATTGCATCACACTCTTCAATGGCATATGAATTTGTAAAACCCAAATCAACAGTTATATTTTCTCCAACAATTGAAATTGTCTGTTTTTCATCAATCATGTTCATTGACAATCTTGGCAAATCCAAACCATTTAAATCAACATTAATATTCAAATCAGTAGCGTAAACTTCCCATCCATGTCTTAAAAGAGAATTTACAGCTTTTTTTCCTTCAACACCCAAACCAATTACAGCTGCTTTCATAAAATAATACCTTAAAAATAATTCTATTATAATCTTAATTGTTTTAAACTAATAAATATTTTGTAAAACAAATAATTTTATATTATAAGATTTAAAATTAAAGCAAGGTGTTTAAATGTTTGAAGATGAAAGAGACGATAAAATTTATAATTTAATCATTACCAAAGGCACTGATTTGAGAAACGAATATGGTCAGTTTACAGAAAAGCTATACTCAAAAGTTGACTTTTTATGGAAGGAATCAGTATCAGGTTCATATGCACATGCCGGAGATGCATTTTACGAAAAAGTAGACAGGATTATCATGCTTGCAGGTCTTTACAAAGACAATACTGAAATTTTTGAAGATTTATTGAAAGCAAGTGAAAAATACGATATTCCTATTGTTCTTGTAAGACCACAAGGTCTTGAAGAGGTTCCTGAAGTCCTAGAAGAAAAAGCCGCAACAATTGTCGGATGGAATGCAAACTGCATTATTGACTCTATTAAAGACGCACCGGAAACCATGTAAAAAAAAATTAAAAGAGTAATGTAATTACATTACTACTTTTGAAATACCATTTTCTTTTTCTACTTTTATTAAGTTATCAGCGGCATTTTCAAGCTGCGCTTCGTGAGTTACAATAATCATTTGCGGAAGCAAGGTCATGTCCTTTAATAGATTAATCAGTTCATGTCTTCTTGAAGCATCCAAATGAATTGTAGGCTCGTCAAGTAAAATAGTATCCAATTCTCCATTGGCCATTGCCTGAGTTATACCCAGTCTTAAAGCAAGAGCAATTGCAATCTTTTCACCGCCACTTACCATACTCATTGATGATTCGCCTTCAGGACCATATACAGTAACATCATATTCATCATCCAAAGTCAAATCAGAGTAGTTGAAGTTAAATTCATTGAAGAACTCTTTTGTGTATTTCTGGATTAAAGGTCTTGAAATGTTTCTTAAATCCTTTTGAATACCGTTTTTACTATATAGGTTTCTGATATGAGTCAACAGATTAATATAGTCTGAAACATCATTGTATTCCTGCTGGAATTTTTCTGCAGTTTCAATTTTTGAATTCAATTCCTTGAGATTTGCAATTGATTCACGTGCCCTTCCCTTGATTTCAGAAAGTTCACCGTTGAATGTTGCATGTCTTCTTTCATAGCGTTCATTTTTGAAAATAATCTGCTCATATTTGTTTTCATCATAAGCAGAGGCCTTAAGTTTATTTTTAAGAATGTCTATCTGGTTAATGGACATTCCAATATCCTCTTTAACTGAATCCAGCTGAGTCATGTAACTGTTTTTGTTTTGAATGAAACCTTTAAGCTGGTTGAACTCTTCGTTTTTCTGTTTTAAATCATCAATACGGGTTTTTAATTCTGAAGCGCTGATGTCTCCACTTAAATGAGGATCCTGTTCAATGGCCAGTTTGATATTGGCAACATGATTGTCAATTTCATTTTTAACCTGTTTTAATTTATATTGAACATCGGTTTCATTACCTAAAACTTCAAGAGCACCTTTAGCCTGATTATATGTATCATAATCGCCCTGATAAGTTTCCCTGTCGGTTTTTTTGTTGGAAATTTGCAATATAATCTCACCGAGTTTGTTTGTAATGAATTCCTTATTTTCAAGGTCTTCATCCATTTTGCTTAATTTAACTAACTCGTTTTGAAGCTGATTGAACTTTTGCTTGTATTCTATGATATTTTTAGAAAGTTCAAGCATTCTTTCATGTTTGCCTTCAAAGCTTTCTTTGTTTTTGGTTAAAAGACGGACAGCTTCCTCGTTTTCAGAAATTGCCTTTTCATTATCAGAAATGCTGGTTTTATACTGCTTCATCAATTCCTTTTTCTGATAGGAAGTTATATCTGACTGACATACTGGACACTTGTTTTCAACATCATCAAGTTCTTTCAGTGGCTTTTCACTGGCCTTGATGTTCTGCTTGAATACAACAATTTCCTCGTTTTTAGAGATGATTTCATCTCCCAACTCCTTAATCCTGATGGATATTTCATCTAAAAAGCCGTTTGTTGCCTCTTCAATGTGGCTAAAGTCATCAATTTCAGCTAAAACATCCTTTTTCATGCCTTCATCATCTAACTTGTCTTTAGATTCTGAAAAGAAATTCTGAATATCGTTTCTTTCATTTTCAATGTCGATTAAAAGAGTCTTTTTGTCCTTTTCAAGTTTGGCCATTGCCGCTAAGTCCTTTTCAAAGTCAAGTTTCTGATTAGTCAAATCGTTGATTTCTTCATCAGAGGCTAAAAAGTTATTGTAACCTTCTTTTTTGCGTTTGACAATGTCTTTTTGCTCTGCAATGGAGTCAAGTTTGTCTTCGATTTCCTTTTCGGATTCTTTAAGGTTCTGGATACTTGTAACTGACTTTTCAAAATCAAGATAAACATCCAATTTGGAGACGTATTTTTCAAGTCTTTCTATTTCCTCTTCGGCTTCACGAATCTTGTCGAGATTATCCTGAATCTGTCTTTTATCCTCTTCGAGTTTGACTAATGTCTTTTCTTCAATGTCAAGTTTGTTTACATGGTCGTCGTGAATTTCCTTTTCACGTTCCATGTTTCTTTTGTTTTCTGATATTTCATCTAAAAACTCTTGAACTTCCTTGATTTGCTCTTCAAGTTCATGGCCCCTGTCCTTAAGAGTGTTCAGTTCAGCCCTTTTTTTGTCTCTTTGTTCAACTAACTCGGATGAATTAAAGAGCTTACCTTTAAGTTCTGCAAGTTCGTTTTCATAATCGTTAATGAGAGGAAGCAAGTTTTTCCATGATCTTTCAAGTGAATCTATACCTAATAGTTTGCCTATTAACTGTTTTTTCTCAGCAGGAGTCTTGTCGACTAACTCTGCTATTTCACCCTGCCTTATGTAAATCGCATTTAAAAATAAATCAGAGTCTATGTCAAGTATTTGTTGAATTTCACGGGCAACTTCCTTATCTCCACTGCATATGTGGACATAACCACTGTCCTGTGAGGTTTTCTTATAGATAGATGATTTTAGGCTGGATTTTTTCTCACGTATAATCTTGTACTGTCTGCCGTTGGAGTTGAATTCCAACTCAACAAGCATTGCAGGAGCATTGTTTCTTACCAAATCATCGATTTTTTTAGCTGTGTGCTGTTTGAATAGAGCAAAACTTATTCCTTCAAGAATGGTTGATTTTCCAGCACCGTTTTCACCTACAATTACACTTATCCCCTTATCGAAATTTATAATGGTGCTTTCATGGGATTTAAAGTTATTAAGTCTAAGTCTTGTGAAAATCATTTTAAAACCTCATTAAATGTAACCTGAACGTCCCCTGATTCCTCTTCAGGAGGTTCTTCTTTTTCAACTTCTTCAGTTTTAAATTCAACAACTTCTTCCACATTTTTATAATATCTTTCATAAAACAGGTTAACCAAATCCTTGGCTTCATCGATTTTATCCTTTGAGAGATATCCATACAGTTCAAGAGCCAAAGTATCTACATTACTGTCGTCATATTTTTTAAGATTTTCAATCAGGAGTTCCTTTGGACCCAATGACTCGTTTTGATTGATTATCTCATCAATGCTTTCCTCACCAACCATGTTGAATGTAGGTCTAATCATCAGTGATAAATCTTCAAGTTCCTGTTTGATGATGTCATAAACGATTCCCGTGTCTGAATCAACATTGTTGATTGTCAAATCAAGAATAGGTTTTTTATCAAAGCCCTTGATGATTTCCCTGATTCCTGCAATACCGCTTTCAAGGTTGTTGTAATCAAGTGTTCTTTTAATGAATTCCCTTGGAATATCAACCTTTACACGTTTTACAACAGGTTTTGGACCGTCAAAGTCAACTACTACAAAACCTTTACCGTTTTCAAGATAATCTTCCCATTCCTTGGTTTTCCAGATTTCACCAGAACCCGGATAAACCAGTCTTCCAGCTCCGAAACTGTCATTAATGTATTTATGAATGTGGCCCATTGCATAATAATTAAAGTTATCCGGAACTTCACCTATTTCCAATTCATACTGATAACCGAAGTACTTATCAATTCCCTGATGTAGAACTAAGATGGATTTTTCATGGTTGGCTGCTTTTTTGGAAAGCTCTGAGAGTTTTGATTTTAAAACCTTGCTTTGAGATGACGGATAATACGGAAGTCCTGCAATGAAAATATCCCCATGCATGTAATTAGTGTTGATTGGACTTATTACTTTTAGTCCTAATTTTTTAAATATTACTTGCGGAGGGATTGCTCCTTTACGCATTACAACATCATGATTTCCAGCTATTGCATACATAGGAATTCCAGCACCTTTTAATTTGAGAAGTCCTTTCTGGAATGCTAAAAGTGCATTTGGAGATGGTCTTGCAGTTTCAAACAAGTCCCCACTATGTATTACAAAATCGACTTTTTCTTCAATTATTTTGTCAATTACCTTTTCAAATACTTCATAAAAGTCTTTTTCACGCTCAATTAAACCAAATTGGCGATAACCTAAATGAGTATCTGCTAAATGTGCAAATTTCATTATATTACCTTTTTAAATTTTTTTGTATATAACCAATTTAAACACTTATCAAAGTATTTAATTGAATAATAGTTTATTAGATTGTATATTTAACTGTTTTGTAAAGTAAATCATTTCTAAACAATACAATATTGCTTTTTTCATGTTAAATTAAAAAATAGGAAAAAAATAGGATACACTAATAGTCATATCCCATATCTAATGTTTCTTGTTCTTGTCTTTGTAACTCTTCTGCTTCCTTTTCTTTTATATTTCTGAAATAGGAAACAATGTCCATGTCATCACCGTGACGGCGACCCTTGAACTCGTCAATTTTAACAAGAACAGGAACTTTACTCATCAAACCCAATATAACTGCTTCCCCAACATTTAAAGAAGGCAGCTGATTAACCAAATCCTTAGAGAGACTTTCACTTGCAGACTGCACATGTCTTTGATCTTCTGGCTCGACAAGTCTTAAGATTATCATATTGTTCATCTGAGATAGCGCATCATGGTCAACGGTTTTTGGAGACTGACTAACTAAACACAATCCCAAACCAAATTTACGTCCTTCCCTTGCAACTCTTTGAATCCATCTTTTTGAGTCTGAATCACGATTTTTTGGAGCAAGAATATGAGCTTCTTCAAGAATGAAAAATACTGAGTTTTTCATTAAATCTTCCTTGTTTGCTGAATGTGCTGCATCCTTTGATTTTTGAAGTGAATTTCTCAGAATATGGCTGACTAAAACAGTTGCAACATATTCATCGACTTGACTTAAATCAAGGACATTAACATTACCAGGCTCTATTTTAGATATGATATTTGGAGCATTTTTATAGAATAAATTGGAGTATTTCAATTTGGCATCCAAAATCTTGTTCATTACATCAACCATTGATTTTTCCACTTTACCTTCCTCATCATTTATACCTGATTCCACTTCAAGATAATCATACATCAGGTCAAGGAAATTGATGGTTTCTTCTGTTCCTTCACCAAGTTTCTTTGTTGCATGATTGAATGCATCCCGGAAGTGTCTTTCCTGAATGACTGCATTTGAAGGAATGTTCATTAATTTTTTGATTTCATAAAATTCCATGTATTTAGGATTAATTTTCGGTTTGATGATGTTTACATCACCATTTGGAAATTCAGCACCAACATATTCCCCATGCATGTCAAATACAAATATAGGAACATTATATTTCAATAACTGATCAATCAAAACAGAAACAGTATTTGATTTACCTGCACCAGTCATAGCTAAAATCGCAAGGTGTCTTGATAAAATCGGATTTGCCTCAACATTAACGTCAACATCACTTTGATTTACAAGGGCTCCTAGTTTTATAGGATTTTTTACCTTAAATATTTCATCTAAAACATCCTTATCTGCCAAATTGATTTCAGTTCCAGGAAGCACAGGGGTTCTTGGAAGTTTTAGATTATCATTTACATCTCCAAGAATCTTTACTTTTCCTCTGATATAATTGTTGTCAACACCGATTCTTGAAATCTTTTGAATTGCTTTAAAATCATTAATATCAATGTTTAAAGCATCATTTCCTCTAATTAAGTTTTCAATCATCCCTAAAACTTTTTTCCCATCATATTCCATTGTAACATATTCGCCTACTTTAGGCATTGTATCTGAAATGAATGTGACTTCAGTTAATGATGTTTCCCCTACACAAATTCCTACTACCATGACAGTACCTCCCTGTTTGTTGTTTCATAAATTTTAGCTATTTTTAGCAATTCCTTTATATTCCTGTCAGTGATTACCACATCATTATGAGCCTTGTTAAGCAAATATGGATAACCCTGAACTGATAGGACGTTGATTTTTTTGATTAATTCAAATACTTCATCTTTTGATGCCTTATAAGGCAGTTCCACCTTCAATACATTTTTATTGTCCTGTAAACGAATGTAAAATACAGTAAATATTAATCCTTTGAAAAAATCATTGTAATATGGGAAAGGTGCCCTTTCAAAAACATTTCTATATTTTATGATTGACATTCCCTGTTTTTTGGTGAACTTGTCCAGAAATGCAATGTCAGGGATGTTCCAATGGAACAGTTCATTGTCGGAAGATGTTTTTGAAATGGAAATGATTTTTTTGCGATATTGTAAAAGTTCCTTCAAGAGTATGATTTTTTCAACAGAAGCCAGATGAAGATTGTATTCTTCAATCTTATTAATATCATCCTGTTTTGGCATTTCCATTAATTTTAAGGATTTCATCAAATCAGGAAATACCAATCCGAAATTTTTCTGTGAAAGTCTTCTTTCAAATTCTGCCAAAAGTGAATCATCAAGATTTTCTCTAAGCTTTTGAGGCATTTTAGCTCCTCTTGGAAATGCATTTTGAAGATCTCCTAAAATAGAACCATCGAACATATAATAATCCACATTATATTCCTTAATGGCTCTTAGAGCACATTTTATCTCATAAATTGACATATAGTTGCTTAAGATTTCATCCAAAAAGGAAACATTTGCAATTTCAAATATCTCAGAGTCATCGATTTTTTTAATTTCACCATCATAAATTATGGACTCAGCACCTATAGCACAGAAATTACTTGTCAAGAACTTTTTTTTGTTAAAGCTCCCATCTCCTGCAGCAATGGAAAAATCCTCCTGACTTTCACCAATGGTTCTATCAAACCAGTTATGTTCAAGTTGAGAGTCAACATTACTGTCTGAATCGATAGTGTGTAAAAATCCTCTTTTGGCAATGGCTTTTTCATACAATGAATTTAACATGATATCACACAAAACATTTTATTTTATACTCATTTCATTCATCAAAAATATTTTCCAATCTTGTTTTTGGTTGGAAAATATCAAATGAATTCAATTTGTTATTTTCATGTTAATTTTATTTTTTACTTTTATTTAAATCATTTCAGAGAGCATTTGTGAAGTAATATTTAACAAATGCAATTCAATCATGAATTTTAAAGTTTTTAGATTCGCAATTATAAAAAAAAGTTTTAAGAGCAGATGTAATCTACTCTAATGAAGCTTTTTTAATAGCTCCGGTCAATTCCTGAATTTTAGCTTTTACATCATCAACTTCTTCTACAACAGTACCGGTAACAACAATGTCTGCACCGGCTTTTGCTGCAATATAGGATGCTTTAGCGTCACGGATTCCACCGCCGACAACCAATATGATTTCCGGAGCTGCTTTTCTTATATAACCAATCATTTCCGGAGGGATTGGTTGGTCTGCACCGGAACCTGCTTCAATGTAGAAGAACTTGAATCCGAACATTTCATAAGACATTGCATAAATCGCAGCTATTTTAGGTTTGTTTCTTGGCACTAAGTTAGCGTCTCCAACCCAACCGACAGTTCCACCAGGCTCAGCTACCATATAAGCCATAGGTAATATTTCAATACCAGATGCCTTTACTGTTGGTGCTGCAATAGCTTGTGCACCGTTAATCCAGTGTGGATTTCTTGAGTTAATGTAGCTCATGTAAAATATTCCATCTGCATGTTTACTTACACTGCTGGTGTTTCCTGGGAAAATAATTATAGGTACAGCAATGTTTTCAGATAGGATTTTACATGTGTTATCCAAATCTTCACCGTTAATGGTTGATCCTCCAATCATTATACCATCGGTTCCGCCTTCAATAGCTTGAGTGGCTATTTCTAGGGCTTGCTCTGGTGTCTGTTCGTCGGGATCAATTAAAGTAAAATGAATAGATCTTGTTTTTAATATATCACGAATATAATTTTCAATGTCTTTCATGAATTAATCTTTATTTAAAATGATATATTAAATTAATTGTTTTTAAAAAAATAAGAAAAGTATTTATTCATTTTCTAAAACGTTTGAATAAATACAACCTATGGAATGAGCATAGAACAATAATGCAAATGGTAATAATACCAACAGATAGATTAATACTCCTGCTACAGGTATTAAAATAAGCAATAACCCAAAACGGGCAATTAAATTAAATATAATGTTTGTTACTATTAACCATCCGATTAATTTTCCAATTCCGATTTTTTTAATATCCTTATAAACCTCTCCAAACTCAAAAGCCTGAGACATGCTGTCGTAATGTGCAAATCTGGCTATTGCAACAATTAAAAAAATTACATATGCAAACTCGACTAGAATTGCAATTAAAACAGTGATAATAATTCCTAATGCAAGCTGATTGGACTGGGCGGTTGATAAACTGGCCATATCCACTTCAGAATAAGTGAATATTCCAAAGGAAAATGACACAATCAGCATCACAATTATTGGAATAATTGAATAGACTAATGATATTAAAAATAATTTAAATGTATCAACAATGTTCTTTTTAACATTGAACTTTGAAACTTCACCTGTCTGCATAATTCCATTTTTGACTATAGAAATCAGATACCCTGGAATTATCAATATGACAACTAAAAGCAAGATTAATGAGATTGAAATAATGATTTCAGAAGAGGTATTATACCATAGCGCATAAAACAATGGAGCCAGCAATAAGAAAAACAGCATTACGAATTTGAAATTATAAAAATCTTTGAAAGGATATTTAAATGAGTTTGAAACGCTTTCTCCTATATCCATATAATCACCAAAAAATAGTATTTAAATAAAAATAAAAAATAGATAAAAAAAGTTAAGAGAATTAATTTATCCTCTTGCTTCTTTTGCTTTGAATCTTAAACCTTTGTAACCGCATTTTCTACAGGTAGTAGCACCAGCAGGGTTACGAGCATTACATTTTAAGCAGATTTTTACATTGAACATTCTGTTTTCTGCTTCTTCAAATCTTGCCATTAATAACTCCTCCTATAATCGTGAAAATCAAATAATAATAAAGTGTTATGAAATTAAAAACAATATTTCAGTCTTCATAACTATTAATTAATTATTTTAATTTAATAGTATTTAAATGTTTAGTTAAAATCGGTGAAAATAATAAATTTTCATGATTTTTAAAAGAAAAAATCATGGAAAAAATATTATCAGTCGCTTTTGACAATTTTCAAACCGACATTTTCACACAATTTCGGAAGATTTACAAAAGTACGCTTATTGGCTTCACGGGTTTCATAATCCAAATCATCCCAGTCTACAAGATTAGGATTGGTTTTTGCCTCATAATCTTTAACTGAATCATATTTCCAGCCTAAATTAAACCTGATTTTACACCATGCGCTGTGTTCCCTTTGAGCCAGATAATCAATTGAATCCTCATCAAATGCAAGTATTGCCTCACCCGGACTTGTAGCGTCAACCACGTCATAACCAAGTTCAGACAGTATCTTAACCAAAAAGTCAGTCTGTTTGTAGTTTGAATATTTAATATAATCAGGCAAGTCATCAAAATGACCTGCATTTTCATTGTATTTTGAGTAAAAGTTATGCATTTCAAATGTTAAAAGCCTTATTTTTGTTCTAACTATTTTCAGACCAAGTGAATCCATAAGGTGAGGTATGTTTTTAACTGGATCGACATCATACTCTTTGATGTCATCTGTTAAATCATCCCACGGAACAAGGTATGGAGTTACAAGATTTTCAATGTCTTTTTCTTCACCGTAAACCCAACCGGTTCCTATTTTTTCCTCACACCATTCATCATGTTCAAAGATGGCCAAATCCAACACTTCATCATCGGAAAACTCCAAAATAGCTTCCCTTTCATCTGATTTCGGTGCCAGTTCACATCCGATAATGTTTAATTTGATTGGAATGGATCTTGCCTGTCTGATGTTGGCTATCTTAAGCTGAGGAGTCAGCTCCTCAAATGTAGGCAGATTATTGTATTTTTTCATGAAATCCTCATCAGGTTCCTCGCCATTGGCAATTTTTTCCTCATACTGCTTTTTGGTGGTTTCCACATACTGGTTGTGGATTTGAACTGCAAGGTTTTCAACATTTCTAAGAAGAATGTCAGGAGCTTCGGTTTCATTTCTGACAATTTCCTTTAAAATATTGTCCTGTTCAACATCAGTGGTGATTCTCAATCCCAGTTTGAATATGCTTCTAATTGACAGTACATTTTTAAGGAATTCCTCCTTGTCTTCGGAAAATCCAAGACCGATTGAACCGTTTTTGACAATGTATTCAACATCCATTCCCCTGTCATCAATGTTGATAAACAAATCGTTGACATGGCTTCTTTTTTTGTCTTTAACTCCAATCGGCTTTCTGTTCCATTCCTGAAGCTCATCACATAAAATCAAAAGGAATGACAGTGGTGACTGAGAAGGATGAAGTGCCTTTAAGGCAAATGGTGGTTTTTGAAGGACATTTCTGTAATAATTATGTAATAAAATTGCAGTTGCACTGTCCACTATAGGATAGAAAAAGAAATCCTGGTTTTTTGCATGTTTCTGCATCAGATGACCATATGAGTTTAAAACCAGAATTGATGAGAAAAATCCATGGTCTATAAAACCGCTGTCACCCATTATATCTACAAATGAGTTCAAATGCTTTATCAGCTTATTGATGTCAACGTTTTTAAAGTCAGTTGTAATTTTATGAGCCATAATGTCAGTAGGCTTGAATAGATTTAAGAATTTGGCTTTCGGATACTGAGCGGTGAAGGAATCGGCGAAGTTCGGATCCATCTTTACGATTGTGTTGAACTCATCAAAGTCCTTAAAGTCGATTGCAGTATCCGCCGCATAACTGTTTGATATGGATTTTACACCATCGTTGATGAATTTCTTTAACTGTTTTCCAATGATTTCAACCGGATATCCGATATCATGGAAAAGCGCTGCAATACCCCAGCGATAAAGGAACTCCTCATGGGAAAATTCACCGTCAATCTTATAGTATTTTTCATATGGACTTTTAATGATATATTGCTGGAATTTCTCCCTGTATGTTTTGTTTTGAGAGTAAATTGCCAGTCCTAAAAGGAAAACGTTTACTGAGTGGATAAAATGGTCTCTTTGCTTTTCAATCAAATCACCTGTATTGTCCTCATATTTTTTCATTATTTTAACAAGGTCAAGCAATGTGTTCTGTTCCTTTACTATTGTTATCTCACTATTTTTTGACTCTTCGGATTTATCCTCTGAGGTAATCTGATAAATCATGAAAAATGTTCTGTAAATCTCATAGGCATTGTATGAGTTTTCATTGTCTAAAAAAACGTCAATTCCTGCTTTTAAAAGCATCTTATAATAATGGCCATTATAGTAATCATCATATAATACCAGTTCATCAAAAAATTCATCAATATATTTTCTTAAATTGTTTCCGTCCATATTTACACCCAAATAATAAAAAAGATGAAATTAAAAAGTAAAACTTTCTAATTTCTTTATGTTTAACTATAAAAAATCATTATCTGGAGAAACTTCAACTGCTCCCCAGTTTCATCAACTGCTAGTGTGTCATTTAAATCCATATCCTGCGTTGCACTAACAGTCTCCACTGTTAAAATAGCCAGTAATATTAACGTCACTAGCACTATTTTTTTAAACTTCATATTAAAACAACTCAAAACTTGAATTATATATAATTAATAGTCTTTAAAACAACACTTATATAATTTGACAAAAAGTAATTTAAAAATTAAAAAAAGTAGAAAAATAGAAAATAATTAATCAGAAGACCATCTTTTCAATTTGGGAAATACTTCCCTCATCATGGAAGTGGCCTGTGCCTTATCCATTTCAGGGTGGACTTCAACCATCTTTTCAATGCAGAAATTCATCATTTCATCCATTGACATGTCTGAAGTAAATTTTCCATCCTCAAAACAGTAGATGCAGTAATCTTCATTTTTAGACCCATCTTCATTTGTTCCATACACGTCATCACTTGAAAGTGGCATTGCACATGATTGGCAGAATTTCTGATTTTCAAAATCATTCATAATATCACCTATTTTTAATTCTATTTTCAACTTTGCATATTGCCTGTGTCATTGTTCCCATCGGACAGTACACGCACCATGACCTTGGTTTGAACAAAAGCATTGTTAATAATCCCAATATGGTTGAGGTAAGCATTACGCTGTAAAAACCGAATGCATACTGTGAAACCCATGGAGCAATTACATTTCCATGATAAGCCCATGCCCACGGAACATTAATCGTCCACAATAGTGTAACAGCCTGCGTAAGATTTTTTGCTCCTGCAAATACAAGATAAGTATTCCACAGCATCACAAAAAACATTGCAAAGAAAAACACCAAAAATCCATATCTAAATGCCTTTGAATACATCCATTTTGGAACATCCCTCTTTCTTGATAGACCTAAACGTCCACCGAGTAATCCTAAAAGCTGACCTCTATCACAATAACGGTTGCAAAATGCCTTGTTTCCTTTAAATATTGCAAACAACAATGGAACAATAAAGCAAATCATTCCAAGCCAAGCAAATATAATGTTAAAAAATCCTAAAGTGAAATATACGATTGAAAATATCCAAAGATAATCATACCATTTCTTGAATCTGACCTTATTGTCCTTTTTGGAATATTCACCTTCAATAATCGATGACGGACATTCTGTAACACATTTACCACATCCAATACATAGATTCTCATCTATGATTGCATACATTCCGTTTTTAACTTCAATAGCATCCTTTGGACAAACCTTAATGCAGCATCAGCAGGAAACACAAAGATTTTCATCAACTTGCGACTTCTTTTTTGCCATATATACACCAAAACAAATTATATAATCTTTTATAATATTTTATATGGAGTTAAAACATTAAAATTGTTTCTAAAAAGAAAAAATTAAATAGGAAGTTAAACTCCCTTAATCTGCAAAAATTTCATCCCACTCAACATCCATACCCATTTTTTGGTAAAAATTAAACATCATTTCTTTTGCTGTTGGAGTGTATGGACTTTTTTCAAATTCCCTAAGAAGCCTAATTGCTTCAGGATCAGTTATATGTTTTCGGCAATTATATTCAGCAGTTTTTGAATTATTAATCATACTAACATACTCATTTTTAATTAATTATATCTATTATATTACATTATTTATAATTAACTTATATTTATGCTCCTTTGAAATGAGAGCAATTTTTCCAACTGAAAGCAATATTTCATGCTAAACTCAATATTACACATCCAATACAACTAATATAAAAAATATGCGTCTTAATGAAAATAACAACATTTATATGACATTGAAAATAGAATTAACCATTAGAGCTATGTCTAGTAGCTCGATTATGGAGGTTCCATAATGAAAAAAAGCGAAAAAATATTAATTGCACTTGGAATTATACAAATAATAATTTCAACATTGCAATTAATATTGAAAGTGTTATGGGGTTATTAATCCCATAATACTTCTTTCTTTTTTTCATCATATAAACCTTCCCATAACTAACTGGTGTTGATAAAAATGATATGGGCATCAATTCTTAATTTAATCATAACAATAATCCTAATAATTTTCATATATCAATCTAAAGATGTTGAATATAAAAATATCATAATAGGATTATTTATTTTAAATTTAATCTTGATTATATTAAATATTTTAACAAATTAAAAATATATATCTAAAAAAAATAGAGAAATTAGCTTTCTGAATTAATCCCTTTTTCAGCTAAAAAAGCATTTTGAACTTCAACAACCTCTGAGCTTGTATCCACTTCACTGTAGGCCTCAAGCAAATCATGATTAAGTTCCAAAAAGGTATGTCCCCATTTAAAACCATCCATCAACTTACGTGCTTCATCCTTAAAGCGAGTAATGTAGAGTGTTGCAGATATCGCTTCAACAGTTGACAAAATACATGGTTTTCCATAATTAACAGGATTTGTGGCTATTAAAAATGGAAGTGACCTGTGGTATTTTGATAGGGAAAAGAATTTTTTAGAGCTTGTAACTTCATTCCATGAACAGTCAAGCCCTACAACTCCTCTCCTTTGCACATATCTGTAGTCTTCATATGATACAGCTTTCTCAGCATACGGATTTAGAACTATTGCACCTGAAGGGATTTTGTTTATATTGTAAACTAATCTGCATTTTCCCTGCTTTTCCATTTTAATGGAGGTGCACTTTTTTCTGTCGCATTCATCTGCATGGAAAACTGTAATTTTCATCATTTAACCTTCCAGAGCTGAAGTGTTTCCGGCTTTATATTGATGTACAAGTTCCATTTGTTGAGCAAATTCATCTTCTGTTAAGCCGAACTCCTCATTTATCGCAGGAACGTTTTTGCTTTCCTTTAAGGTAATGCTTTTAAGCAAAGGTTCCAGATAGTCTGTATATGACTGGCCGAATGTGTTCAGTGTAACGTTAATGTCTGAATCCGCATCAATAATCATGTAAACAAGATAACCCTGTTTTTCGCCTTGAGATTCACACATTATGATTGTCATTGGCTTTTCATCATCACTTGCATTGTCTGAAACAGCCTGAGTGAAGTAGATGTTCCAGTCATTTCCATTAAAAGATCTCTCTTCTGGGTTTGATACTCCCTGAAGTTCGTATATTTCCATTAATGCTGAAGAGTTGTCTACAGTTGAAATGTTATAAGTTACTTTATGTTCCTTATCTTCATAGGAATGCATGAATTTTTCATCGTCATTTACTAATTTAACATCACCAACAAAACTGCCTTCCATGAATTCTGTTTCAAATGGAGTAGTTACGCCGGTGGTCTGATTAAATATTCCAGTAGTGAAAATAACACCAACAACTGCAATTATTGCTATTACTGCCACTGCGATTATAATAATATTTTTATTTTCCATTATGCAAACTCCATAATTTAATTATTAATAATTTAGTAAAAAGTCTTTAATATAACTTTAGTTAGATATTTAAGTATAAATTAATTTAATAGGTCAACTTATGAATAAAAAAGTGAAATATAAATTATTGCTATTGGTTTTGATTGTTATAGTAATTTTTAACTTGGCAATAATTCTTACATACAACATGGACCACAACAATGATTACACGGTTACGACTGTTGGGAAAAATGCCAACGGTACTGTTTATAAGATTGAAGCAGGAGATTTGTCTTCAAATGAAACTGTGGGACTTATTTTGGGAGTTCATCCACGAGAACACGAGATTCATGAGGCAGTAAATGAAACGATCTACAATCTAACCCATGAGGGAGGACCTCAGAACTTAACCAAAAAGTATGTTATCTATTATGTTGTCACAAAGGACAATCTGACTTCCCGTGATGATACAAGGCCTGCAGGTGAGGAACTGGCTCATAAATATGTAGTGCCAAACATTGTCAAAGACAACCCGTTTATTGTTATTGATGTTCATGAGATAAATCCAGATTATGAATATTCCAATTTCATCTTTAGCCTTTCAAACAGAACGGATGAAATTGACTATTTCCTTGGAGAGATATCCAGAGACGTTAATCTTGTGGATTATCAGTTCAGTGAAGGAACAAGCCCTGAAAAGGTTACAAAACCTATAGCTAAAAAAGGAATTAACACCTTGCTTATGGAAACATCAATTACTGATGCCCTATATCAAAAACAGCAGACTGCTGAGAATTTAATTAATTGTTTAGAAGATTTACACCCTAAGTGATATTATGCAAAAAGTAAGAGCAATATTAATTGGTAGAATGCAACCTATTCATAATGGACACATGCAGATTATCAGTGAGATATTAAACGAAGTTGATGAGATAATTATTGGTATTGGAAGTGCTCAGTTAAGCCATGAGCTAAAAGACCCTTTTACTGCCGGTGAGCGGATTGTTATGATTAACCAGGCTTTGGCTGATGAAGGTGTTGATCCTTCAAGGTATTACATTATTCCAATGCAGGACATTAATTTCAATGCAATTTGGGTTTCACATGTTAAAATGCTGACCCCACCATTTTCTGTTGTCTATTCCGGAAATTCCCTTGTAAAACAATTATTTTCAGAGGAAGGCTTTGAAGTTAGACAGCCCCCTCTTTATGATCGCATGCATCTGTCCGGAACTGAAGTCAGACGCAGAATCTTAAAAGATGAGAATTGGCAGGAACTGGTTCCGAAGGCAACAGTTGACACATTGGCTGAAATTAATGGTGTTGAAAGAATTAAAAATTTATCCGTTAAGGAAATCAGTGATATATAACAATAGTTATTTATACTGATTTAATCATATTTACATACTGGAGATAATAATATGGTCGTAAGAGTTATAGAAGCAAAAGAAGACAAAGTAACCACAGCAGATTTAATTGCTGATTTAAAGAAAAGTACAAAAATAGATTATTCAGGTGCAATTTTCACTTTTGAAGGAATAGTACGTGGAAAAGAAGAAAACATGAATCTGGAAAAGTTAATCTTAACCACACCAGATAAGGAAAAGACTCAAAGTGAAATTGAAAAAATAGTTGAAAACGCTAAAATAAAATATAACGTTCATGAAATATCAGTTATTCACTACATCGGTGAGTTTTATACTGGTGACATGTTATTTTTGGTTGCAGTTTTAGGAGCTCACAGAGGAGAAACTCTTGAAGCCTTAAAAGAAGTTATTGAAACTGTAAAATATGATGTTGAGTTTAAAAAAGAAGAAATTTCCAAAGAGGGAACAAAAACCATCCTTGCAGGAGGTTAGCTTTTGGAAATCCTCTTTATCATTAAACTAATTCTATTATTTATTATCGTCTATGCGATAATTAAAAATCTAAAAACAATTTTGAAAGTTGCAGTAGTTATATTTGCTATTTTGTTATTGTTAGGAATTTGGGGATTGTAATCCCTATCCTAAACCTATTTTCCAATAATTACTTCAGTTGATTTGATTAAAGCTGTTACGTCATCGCCTTCAGCTAAACCTAATTTTTCAGCTGACTCTTTTGTGATAACTGCAGTGATTGTGTTAGGTTCAGTGATTTCGATTTTAATGTTAGCCATTACAGCACCTAATTCAACACCAGTAATTTTACCTTTTAATTGATTTCTTGCACTATATTCCATATAAGATCCTCCTTAAAGATTTTTTAAGTCTATTTACCTATAATAACTTCAGTTGATTTGATGATAGCTGCTACATCATCACCTTCAGCTAAACCTAATTTTTCTGCAGATTCTTTAGTAATAACAGCAGTAATAACATTAGGTTCAGAAATTTCGATTTTAATGTTAGCCATTACAGCACCTAATTCAACACCAGTAACTTTACCATTTAATTGATTTCTTGCACTAAGTTTCATTTTATAATCTCCTTAAATATTTTTGATCTATTTTCCAATAATTACTTCAGTTGATTTGATGATTGCACTTACATCATCACCTTCACATAAACCTAATTTTTCTGCAGATTCTTTAGTGATAACAGCAGTAATAGTAGCAGGTTCTGAAATTTCGAC